>NZ_JADNJJ010000156.1:0-2334 GCF_015554865.1 Collinsella sp. D33t1_170424_A12
CGCATTTCCACTCACTTCGAGGGGTCGGCGGACCAAAAACAACCTGGCACCCCCGAAGTGAGTGGAAAAATCGAGAGGCGCCCGATATCCCGCTGCAATTTGCAAGAAAACCCCAGGTGAGCCGCTCCCCCAACAGGGGCCTACTCGCCCCCTTCGAAAAAATCAACTCACTTCGAGGGGGAGGGCTCGAAGGGAGCTGATTTTTCTCCTCACTTCGAGGGGGAGGGCTCGAAAGAGCTCGATTTCGATCCCGCCTCAAAGAAAAACCGCCTCCCCTTTCTTGGCCATGAGAAAGGAGAGGCGGTTCAAGGCGGTCTTAGGCGCTAATCGTCATCACCCGATGCGCCCAAGCGCACAAGCAGGCCCAACGCGGCCTGGACGCACGTCATGCTCTCGTCGCTTGCGTCGATGCCGCGCCCAACGCCCGACCCCGCGCCAGCACCCGAGCGATACGGCACGGTAAACTTGCGGCTCTTGGGATAGTTGATAGCCCCCAGCTGCCCCTTGAGCTCGAATGCGACAGCCTTGGGCACGTCGATCCCCTGGAACACCAGGCGCCCCTGCGTGAGCGCCACGCTCTCCAGGCCCAGGCGCTCGGCGCGAATGCGGATGCGCGCGCGGTCGAACAGGTTCGCCGCCGCCTGCGGCAGCTCGCCATGCTCGTTCTCGCACTCCTCCTGCACCGCATCCACCACGGAGAGCTCGTCGGCCGCCGCCAGCTTGCGATACACCATCACGCGCTTGTCCACCGCCGGCAGGTACTCCTCGCTTAGGAAGAAATCGGCCGGCAGGTTGATCGTCACACCCGATTCCTCCACATCGGCGCCGCCCTCGCCGCGCGCCTCGGCAACCGCCTGCCCCAGCATCTGCGTGAACAGGTCGAAGCCCACGCTCGACAGGTTACCGTGCTGCTCGGCGCCAACCAGCGAGCCCGCTCCGCGAATCTCCAGGTCGCGCATGGCGATACGCATGCCGCTGCCCAGATCCTGGAACTCCGAGAGCGCCATCAAGCGCTCCGTGGCCTCCTCGGTGAGGGGCAGCTCGCCCGGGAACATGAAGTACGCGTAGGCCTGCGTTGCGGAGCGCCCGACGCGCCCCTTGAGCTGGTACAGCTGCGCCAGGCCCAGGCGCTGCGAGTCCTCGATGATCAGCGTGTTGGAGTGCGGGTTGTCGATGCCGCTCTCGATGATGGTCGTGGCCACGAGCACGTCGATCTTGCCGGTGGCGAACTGTACCATCACATCCTCGACCTCGCGCGGGCTCATCTTGCCGTGCGCCACGCCCACACGGGCCTCGGGCGCTGCCTCGTGCACGCGCTCCACCGCGTCCTCGATGGTCTTCACGCGGTTCGACACGTAGTACACCTGGCCGCCGCGCCCCATCTCCAAGCGGATGGCAGCCGAGACCACATCGGGATCGTACTCGCCCACGTGCACGCTCACCGGACGCCTACCCGTGGGAGGCGTGGTGATGAGGCTCATATCGCGCACCCCCGAAAGCGCCATCTGCATGGTGCGCGGAATGGGGGTCGCCGAAAGCGTGAGCACGTCGATCTGCTCGCGGATGTTCTTGAGCTGCTCTTTATGCTGGACGCCGAACCGCTGCTCCTCGTCGATGATGACAAGCCCCAGGTCGTGCGGATTCACATCGGACGACAGCAGGCGATGCGTGCCCACCAGCACGTCCACCTTGCCTTCCGCGAACGCGGCGAGGGCCCGGCGCTGCTGCGCCGGCGTGCGGAAGCGGCTGAGCACCTCGACCTCCGCGCCGAACGGGGCGAAGCGCTCGAAGAACGTCTCGAAATGCTGCTGGGCGAGAATCGTGGTGGGGCAGAGCACCATGACCTGGCGGCCGCCGGTCACGCACTTGAAGGCCGCACGCAGCGCCACCTCGGTCTTGCCGAATCCCACGTCGCCGCATAGCAGGCGGTCCATGGGCTTGGTGCTCTCCATATCGCCCTTGATGTCGGCGATGGCGTCGAGCTGGTCATGCGTGGGCTCGTACGGGAAGCTCTCCTCCATCTCCACCTGGTCGGGCGTATCGGGACCGAACGCGTACCCGGTGATCGACGAGCGGCGCGTATAGAGGTCCACCAGGTCGAACGCCAACTTCTTGGCGCTCTTGCGGGCCTTGTTCGTCGCGCGGCTCCAATCGGCCGTGTTCAGGCGCGTGAGGCGCGGGTTGGACCCATCGGGGCCCACGTAGCGCGTGATGCGGTCGACCTGCTCGAGCGGAACATAGAGCTTGTCTCCATCGGCATATTCCAAAAGGAAGTAATCGCGCTCGCGACCCGCCACCTCCTGCCGCACGATCTCGGCGAACAGGGCGATGCCG
>NZ_JADNJJ010000157.1:0-4833 GCF_015554865.1 Collinsella sp. D33t1_170424_A12
CGTTCGCCCCTTTGCGGGCGGCGACCCGCGTACGTGTTCGAATAACGCTATAGATGAAGGAATGGCCTTCCGGTTTCTAACAACGCTGTTGGAAGCCGGAAGGTTTTCCGTTAGCGCTGCGTCCGCATTTTCTGACTGCGTTCGCTCGCTGCGCCCCCACACGGAACAATGGACTCACGGCGCGTGCGATGGATGTGCGAGCCGGTGGGACGACGAGAAAGGGTGCGGTTGTGAAGCGGAGGACGAGGATGGTCGTAAGCGTGATATCGGGGGTCGCCGCGGCAGCGATCGCCCTGTTCTATGCGTCGTCGGTCAGGGCGGAAGCTGAGCGCGTGCAGCGCGAGACGCTCGAGCGCTATGGAGGGGACTTGGTCGACGTGTGCGTGGCGACGAGGGAGATCGATGCGGGCGAGACGATCGATGAGTCGAATACTGCGATAGAGCACTGGGTTGCCGACCTTCTTCCGCCCCAAGCCGCGACGTCCCTGCGCGAGGTGGTTGGCAAAACGGCGACCTCGCGTATTCCGAAGCGGGCGGTGCTGTGCCCGCTGTATACCGAGCGTCGCGATTCGACGTTGGATATCCCGTCGGGGTGCGTGGCGGTGTCGGTGGCCGTGGATGAGGCCCATGCGGTGGGCGGGGCGCTAGAGCCGGGGGACGCCGTGGACGTTTACGTATCGAAGGACGCGGTTGCCAACAGGCTGGGAAGGGCCCAGGTGATCGATACGAGTTCACACGCCACCGATGGTGGAAAGCTCGCGTGGGTGACTGTTGGCGTGGAGCCGGCGGCTGTGAACGAGGTGCTGGCCGCGGCGTCGACGGGCGAGGTCACCTTGGTGGCGCCGCGTGCTGCCGAGCACACACGGGGAGGCGAAGAGTGATGGGGCGCGTATGGCTGGCCTGCTGCCCGCTGGATCAGTATGCGTATATGCGCGCGGAGCTGTGCGCCCGCGATGCGGGGGCGCGCCTGCTGCGCTTTGGCGAGATGGATGAGTTCGAGGAATTCGCCTCGTCCATGCCGCAGGCGAACATCGGCGCGGCGCTGTACGTACGAGTCCTGGATGCCGAGGCGGAACGGGCGGTGGGAGAGCTTGCGCGGCTTGGTTGTGCGAGCGAGATCATCGTGTTCGCACGCGAGCTCGACCCCGGGATCGTCGCTCGCGTGTTCTATGCGGGAGCTACAGAGGTCATTGCCGCGAAGGATGGCGAATCCGAAACGCGGTTGAACTGCGAGGCGCGATCGGAGAGAGGGCCCGACGCGACCGGTGACGTGCGCCTTGGCGGCGATGACGGACGGCAGGGGGCTTCGATTGCGGGCGTTTGCGATACGCCATCGGAGCCCCTTGCGGGGCACGGGGGGATGACGCTTGGCGGGGAGGCCGGATCGTCATCGATCGATGGGAGGCCCGCGCCGCCGCCGTCTGATGGGGTGCGCCCTTCGGCGCATCGTGGTCGAGGCGCGCCGCTCGTGACGTTCATCTCCGGCCGGGGCGGCGTTGGAAAGACGACGCTCGCGGTGGAGTTCGCGCTTTGCGCGGCCAAGTGGGGCCTGCGCGCCGCCTTGGTTGACTTGGATTTGATGTTCGGGAACGCGGCGGCCCTGTTGGGTGTGAACGAGTGCGCGGATTTGGGAGAGCTTCTGGGCGACCGGGATGGATCGTTCGACCGGGCGGTGGAGCGAACGGCGATGCGCGTCGCGCCCGGGCTGACGGTGTGGGGTCCCCTGGCGCTGCCTGAACAGGCGGAGCTAATGGCCGCGCCGGTCGAGCGCCTGCTCGATGTGCTGCGCGCCGTGGCGGATGTGGTGTTTATCGATACCTCGGCGTTCTGGGGGGATGCCGTGGGCATGGCGGTCGCTTCGTCCGATCGCTGCCTGATCGTGGGCAGCGGTTCACAGGGGGTTGCTCCTGCCGTGCGAGCGATGGAGCTTGCGGTGCGCCTGGGTGTTCCGAAGACGCGTATGACGAGCTTGTTTAACAGACTGGGCGCGCCCGGTTGCGGAGAGGAGCATGCCATGCGTTTCGAGATGGGGACGGCGTTGCAATCGCGAATGAGGGTAGTCGATGCGGGCTCCGACATGGCTGCCGCTGCAGACTTTGGGCGCGTGACAGAGCTGTTTGGAGCGAACGGTCCCCATGTGAGAAGCGTTGAAGCGTGCGTTGGTAGGTTGCTGCGGGAGATGGGCTGTCCGGTCGACACCGGTGATCAGGAGGCGAGCGTTGCGCTCGAGGAGCGCCCGCGTATTCGGCTCCCTTGGGGACGAAGGGTAGGTGAAAGGCCGTGAGCGTGTACGAACGCGTGCGTGATCGCGAGGTGCAGCGGCATGCCGGTGCGGCGGCTTCCCATGTTGGGGTGCGCGTGCGAGAAATGGGGCCGTCCGTAAAGCGGGCGGTGCTGGAGCGCGTGGGGTATGAGGAGGTGGCACGAATCGTAGCACTCGCCGATCCGAATCGCGCACGTGACGAATTGCGTCCGGCGGTCGAGGCTGTTGTGAACGTGGTGGCGCCCGATGCGCTGGACGGCGCGAAACGCGACGAGCTCCTTGCGGCGGTTCTCGATGATATCGTGGGGCTGGGTCCGCTGCAGCCGCTGTTAGAGGACGACACCATCACCGAGGTGATGGTGAACGGACCGCGCTCCGCTTTCTACGAGCAAGGTGGAATGCTGCATTCGTTTGAGCGGCCCTTTGAGAGCGACGAGCAGATCAGGCTTATCGTCGACCGGATTATCTCGCCGCTCGGGCGCAGGATCGACGAGCGAAGCCCCATGGTGAACGCGCGGTTGAGGAACGGGTATCGCGTGAACGCGGTGATACCGCCAGTTGCCCTCGACGGCACGCTGTTGACGATCCGCAAGTTCTCCGACCGCATCAGCACCCTTGACGAGCTGGTTGAGATAGGCTCCCTGCCGCGATGGTATGCGACCTTGCTGTCGTTCGCGGTTCGGGCGCGTGAGGATTTGGCGGTTGCGGGCGGAACGGGTTCCGGCAAGACCACGCTGCTTAACGCGCTTTCCGGAGCGATTCCCGAGGATGAGCGCATCTTGACTATCGAAGACGCCGCCGAGCTCCAGTTTTCCCACCATCCGCACGTGGTGCGGCTTGAGGCTCGCGAGTCCTCTATCGAGGGCGAGGGGGCTGTGACTATTCGCGATTTGGTGGCGAATGCGCTGCGCATGCGACCCGATCGCATCGTGGTGGGAGAGGTGCGCGGGGCCGAATGCATAGATATGCTGCAGGCTATGAATACCGGGCACGATGGGTCGCTGACAACCCTGCATGCGGGGTCGGCCGAGGAGGCGGTTGTGCGCCTGACGCTGCTTGCGCGGTTCGGCATCGATCTGCCCTCCGCGCTTATCGAGGAGCAGATCGCGACGGCGCTCGATGGCATCGTGATGTCTGAGCGCCGGGCGGACGGCAGGAGGTTCGTGAGCTCGTACAGCGGTGTGGGCCGTGCACCATCCGGAGGAATCGAGCTGGCGGAATACGTTTGCTTCGATGTGGCGAGCGAGGAGTGGAGACTCGTGTGCGAGCCGCCGTTCGTGGAGCGCGCGATGCGTGGTGACGTGCTCGGTGCAGAGGAGGTTGAGGCATGGAGGCGATCGTTGCCAGCCTGATCGGGCTTTTGACGGCGATGTCGGCGTGGGGGCTGCTGCAGGAGAAAGCTTGGGCCGAGGAGGCGGTTCATGCAGCGCGTGGCCAGGGCGCTGGGACGGTGGGGGTGGCTGCGCGCACGGCGGTGCGCCGGTTGGATCTGGCGGTGGCGCAAAGCGTGGAGCGCATGCCCGCGACTGCTCGCCGACGGGCCGTTGCCTGTCGGGATCTGCTTGCGTCCCACCTGCCGGACTGGTGGAGCGCGCCACCCTATGCATCGATTGCCGTATGCGCGGCTGCTTGCGGTCTTGCTGTGGCGCTCCTGGGCGGGTCGTGGGCGGGGTTTGCTGCCGGCTTCATGGGTTTTGTCGCGGTACTCGGCGTGGAGAGCGCCCGGGAGGAAAAGCGTTCGGCCGAGAAGATCGAGAAAGAGCTGCCCGAGGCGTTTCGCGCCCTTTCGATTTCTTTGGGATCGGGGCATTCCCTTGCGCGGGCGATGCGCTATGTGGGGTCGCATGCCGACGGGGTGATCAAGGTTGAATTCATGCGCGTCGGCATGCTGATCGACTGTGGGACCTCGGCGACCGTGGCGCTCGATGAGTTGCTCGCCCGCATGCCGACGCACGGTATGGATATGGTTGCCCTTGCCTTGAAGGTGTCGAAGCGAACGGGTGCGCCGTTGTCGGGCTTGCTCGCCGAAGCGGCATGTTGGGCGGGCGATCGTATCGAGCTGAGGAGGACGCTTGATGTAAAGACCGCGCAGGCGCGGATGTCCGCGCACATCGTTTCGGCGATGCCGGTGGCCATGATGTTGTTCTTGCTGTCGTTTTCCGCTGATTTTCGCGCTGGGGCGGCAACGCTCTCGGGTGCTCTTTGCATAGGGGTTGCCGTGGCCCTCAATGCGGTCGCGGTCGCGGTGATTACCCGAATCATGAGGTTGGAGCTGTGATGGATGGCGTGGCGATGGACGGAATGGCCGTTGCGGTAGGGCTGTGCGCCGCAACCTGCATATGGACGGCGGGCGGTGCGAGCCGGGCAGAGATGCGAGAGATGCTTGATGGCTGGCTGGATGCTGTCTTGCGGTTGCGGGGTGCCGTCAATCGGGGGATGGGCGCCTTGATGCATTCTCTGGAGCCCGTGCAGCCCGAGACGACATTGGGCGAGGTGGCGGAGATGGTTGACATGGTTCGGCTGGGGCTGACGGCGGGGTTGTCGTTCGATGCGGCGCTCGATTTGTATTG
>NZ_JADNJJ010000158.1:0-1782 GCF_015554865.1 Collinsella sp. D33t1_170424_A12
ATTCCTCGATAGCTCAATGGTAGAGCACGCGGCTGTTAACCGCGCTGTTGTAGGTTCGAGTCCTACTCGAGGAGCCAGATTTTTATATCCCCGTCAGCTATCTGGCGGGGATTTTTTTATGCCGTCGCTTGCCGTCCGATATGTGTGAAACGATGGAATCGTCTCTGATCCCCGAGAACGCGAACGCATGCATAAGCTCGAGAAGCAGCAACCACGCAGAGCGCGCCGAGCGTTGCACGCACCAGGTGCGCAACGTCATAGAAAAGGCCCCGGCGAACCGGGGCCTGATCAACAAAGGAGATAAACGAGAATCGCTAGCTCTCGATATAGTCCTTGAGCTTGCTCGAGCGGCTGGGGTGGCGCAACTTGGCGAGCGTCTTGGACTCGATCTGACGGATACGCTCACGCGTCACGCCGAACTCGCGACCAACCTCCTCGAGGGTGCGCGGATGCCCATCAACCAAGCCGAAGCGAAGCTCGATAACCTTGCGCTCGCGATCGGCAAGAGAATCGAGCACCTGGGTGAGCTGCTCCTGCAGCATCGAGAAGCTCGCCGCCTCGGGCGGCACGACCGCCTGAGAGTCCTCGATGAAATCGCCCAGCTGCGAATCCTCTTCCTCACCGATGGGCGTCTCCAAGGAAACGGGTTCCTGCGAGATCTTCTGGATCTCGCGAACGCGATCGGCGCTCATGTCCATCTCGGCGCCGATCTCTTCCGGAGTCGGGTCGCGACCAAGGTCCTGGAGCAGCTGGCGCTGAACGCGGACGAGCTTGTTGATCGTCTCGACCATATGTACGGGAATGCGAATCGTGCGCGCCTGGTCGGCGATGGCGCGGGTGATGGCCTGGCGAATCCACCACGTTGCATACGTGGAGAACTTGAAGCCCTTCTCGTAATCGAACTTCTCGACCGCACGGATAAGACCGAGGTTGCCCTCCTGGATAAGGTCGAGGAAGAGCATGCCGCGGCCCACGTAGCGCTTGGCAATGGATACGACGAGGCGGAGGTTCGCGCTGATAAGCGCCTGCTTGGCTTCGAGGCCAACCTGCTCGACGCGCATCAGGCGACGCATCTCGGCACGCGTGAGCTCGAGCTCACCCGTCTCGGCCGCCTCGAGCTTATTGGAGGCTTCCAGGCCCGCCTCGATCTTCATAGCAAGATCGACCTCGTCGGCAGCGGTGAGCAGGTCGACCTTACCGATCTCCTTGAGGTACATGCGCACCGGGTCACCGGTGAGCATAACGGTGGATGCATCCATGCCGCGGCTGCGCGAACGAGAGCGGCTCGTGCGCACACGAGACTTCTTCTTCGGCTTCTCCGAGGCCATCTCGGCATCGGCCATCTTGGCGACCTTGCGATCGTGATCCTCGTCGCTGTCGGAACCAAGATCGCTATCGAAATCGTGGTCGTCAACGTCGAACGCATCATCGTCGTCGCCCTGCGAGACGATATCGACACCGCGGTTACGCAAAGCGTTGTACAGCGTGGTAAGCTGCGAATCGCTTACATCGACATCCTTAAGGGTGATCTGGATTTCATCTTCGGTGATCGAGCCGTTCTTCTGACCCTTATCAAGGAGCTTCTCGAGATAGGAGTAGAGCTCGACATCGGTGCTCTCCGACTTTTTAGGCACAGACTCTCCCTTCATAGCACATAGGACACATTACTTTAGCACAAATTAATGTAGATGAGCAGCGCAAATCGTCTAACGATCGATCATTTGTCGTGAAATGACCACATTCCAACCGTAAGGCTCGATGTTTCGACTATGGCAGCCCATG
>NZ_JADNJJ010000018.1:0-6823 GCF_015554865.1 Collinsella sp. D33t1_170424_A12
GCAGCGCCAGCACGGCGCACGATGGCGTTGGAACGCGCGCTCGCGGCATGCTCGAGCGCCTCAAGCACCAGATACGTCACGAATAGGAAGGGCACGAGCCCGAGAGTGTCCTCGAGCGCGTGTTCGGCAAAGTGCAGCAGCAAGTCCACGGCAGGTTCTCCTCGACAGATATATGTTGGGCGCGCACCGATGGCGACAGATGGGGCCTCGCGATTACGGGAGCAACACGCCGCGCGTCCACGCCCATATGGTCACGCTGTTTTCATACCCCGCGCGCCCCATGGCAGACGCGTAGCATGCAAGGCCATCAGTATACTCAAGAGTTGCCATAGGATAACTCCCGTATGGCCAGCATGCCCCTTCGACACAAAAGAAGCAGCCCGACCTCGCATATCTCGAGGACGGGCTGCTAGGCCTCGCGGCGGCGCAGGGTCTCTGCAGCAGCAATCGGCCGCACCGAACACCGGACCGGCAGGGGCCCCGGCTGAACGGCGCCGCGTGCCGCTACGCGCTAATTGGTACCGATGGACATCGTCTCGGGCAGCGTGCTGCCGCCGTCGATGACGATCTGCGAACCGGTGAGGTAGCTCGACTCGTCGCTACCCAGGAACGCGAAGAGCTCGCCCACCTCGATGGGGTTGGCCAGGCGCTTCATGGGCACGCCAACGGCGATATCGGCGATCGCGGACTCGGGGTCGTCCGGGTTGGACTCGAGCGCCATCTTCTCCACCATCGGCGTGCGCGCATAACCCAGCTGCGAGCAGTTCACGCGGATGTTGCGGTCGGCGTACTCCACCGCCAGGCACTTCGTGAGTCCCACGAGAGCGGCCTTGGTCATGGCATAGGCGGCCTCGCCGGCATCGGCCACGATATCGCCGGTCACCGAAGACGCGATCACGATGTTTCCGCCGCCCTGCTCGAGCATATAGGGGATCACGGCCTTGCAGGTGTTCCACACGCCCTTGATGTTGACGTCGATATGGAAGTCACGCGTGGCGTCGTCCATCTCCTCGAAGGGGGCCAGGCGGCATACGCCGGCATTGCAGCAGGCCACATCGATGCGCCCGAACGCCTCGATGCCGCGAGCCGCGGCCTCGTCCAGCTGCGCGCGGTCCGCAACGTTGGCGACCGCGGTGATGATCTGCGCGCCGTACTCCTCGCGCAGCTTGGCGGCCGCGTCCTCAACCGAGGGCGACAGGTCGACCATGATGAGCTTGGCGCCGTACTTGGCATACGCCATGGCGATGCCCTCGCCCAGACCCGCGGCGGCACCCGTGATGAGCGCGACCTTTCCATCCAGCTTTGCCATATGAATCTCCTCTTCCCTGTATGCGCCCCGGACACCGACGCAACGTCGCACGACGAGGCCGGGCGCAGGGGCGCGAATACCAGCTCATCCATTGTAGCGCCGTTCGACAGGGGCGGGCGCGGGCAACACGGCTCGGGCGCGGACGCGCGCGTAGGCCACCGCACGGGCCATCGCACTTCCCCTGCCGGGACGCGGCGCACCATAAAGTTTCACACCCTAAACACCCTCGCGTCGCAACAACCCACTATACTCATGGGCACCACGAAAGACCGCACGCCGGCGTCCGAGCGCACGCGCATCGCATGCGCTCGGGCGGCGGTGCGAACACGATAGGAGCCCATACATGAACGCCCAACAGGCACTCGAGTACTACCGCCAGCCGTTCATCCCCATGTTCATCTACGGCGATTACGACGCCATGGAGTCCGAGCGCCAGCGCGGCGAGGAGGCCATCAAGGCGCTGCTCGACGAATGGCGCGCCAACGACGAACCCGGCTTCGACTTCGACATCATCCTCGAACTGGCCGACCGCAATCGCGAGCTGTGCGACCAGATCGGCGAGGCGCGCCTGCGCAACCTCTCCAGCCCGCTGCTCGCACGCAACCTCTCCGACGCCGACCTGTGCGCCGCCATCGGCAAGATGCAGGGCCGCGCCGCCAGCGCCGTCGCACGCGAAGTCCGCGGCGACCGCGACGCCTACTCCGTCGCGTACGTGCGCAAGCCCATCAAGGGCACGGTGCTGGGCATCGATATCGAGACCACCGGGCGCGCCCCCGAGCGCGGCTACATCATCAACGTTGGCTGGGAGATCATGGAGCTCACCAGCGATGCCGTGCCGCACGACCCGCAGGCCTTCTACTGCGGCATCCCCGACATCTACCGCGAGGCCGGCGTACCGCTCGCCGAGATCCACCACATCCAGTGGTCCGACCTCGAGGGCAAGACGCCCTTCCGCACGGACGCGAAGCTGCAGAAGGAGCTGCTGCGCCTCATGAAGAAGTACCCCATCATGGCCCACAACGCGGCCTTCGAGGACAGCTGGTTCATGCTGCACCTCCCCGGCTACGCCGAGGCGCGCCGCGCGGGCAAGATCATCGTGATCGATTCGCGCCACATCTGCCGCTCCGTCGATGGCGAGGTGCGCACCCTGCCGCGCGAGAGCGCGCCGGCGAGCCTGCAGAACTGGGCGCGTCGCCGCGGCACCCTGGCCGCCGACGAGAACGAGCTGCACCTGGGCCTCGACGACACCGACCTCATGCTGCGCACGGTGCAGGCGGAGTTCAACGGCAAGAACATGTTCCTCAAGTAGGAACGCGATCCGGTCCATCATCGACCTGCTACTCGCGCCCGTGGCGGCGAAGCGCTCTATCCCGCTACCGACGGGGGTGCAAGAATCGACTCATTAAAGCAGGTAGCCATGTCTGCACAAGGAATTGTGCAGACATGGCGGGCATCCTTCCCTAAACTCATGGATAACGAAGGGCTTGCAAGCGTTCTTCCATCGTTTCCTCGAGTCCTATGGAAGGAGCAGACATGATACTCTCTGAGCAGATCAAGAGAGGTCGCAACGCGCTCGGCATGTCGCAGACAGACCTGGCCGAAACTATCTGGGTTTCCCGCAACACCGTGTGCAACTGGGAAACCGGCGCAACGACACCGGATATACAGAGCCTGGTCCTCATGAGCGCCCTCTTCGGGGTCTCCGTTGACGAGATGGTCAAGGGAGACGACAAGGTCATGGCCCAGGCGATTGCGCGCGACCGGCGCCACATCCTGCTTGCAGGCCCGCTGACCCAAGGCAACCCCGAAGAAACCGAGCCCAAGCTCAGCCTCTTCGATCTCAACGCAATCGGCAGCAGCGTATACGGAAAATTCGAGAGCACGGATATTACCGATGCCGGCGCACTCGCCTTCCGCCTGGTACGCGTCGCCTCCTTCTTTAGCCGAAAGCTGTACTACCTCGTCGACGACGCCGGCCGCCGCATTGGAACCATATCGAGGAGGCACGCCCTGCATCACCCCGTGTACCAGGTGCGCATAAACGGCTTCGACCGTGTGCAGCTGCGACGAGAGATTCGCATCGACGGCGGCTACAAAGACGTGATCCGCTTCGACGGCGAGGGCATATCCGTGGACGGGAATCTCATGGGCGATGACTTTACGATTCTGCGCCATGGATCAAAACTCGCAACCGTCCGAGTTCGACCCGCGCACAATCGCGTCGCCTACGGCATAGATCTCGCTGATGAAACCCTCGCCCCGCTCGCACTCGGCATCGTCCTCACCATCATGATGCTGCGCAACTACGACCAAGTGTGGGTTCGCGGCGCAGGCAGCAGAGCAGCCAGCGACTTCTAAACAGACGGCAACATAACCCGCAAAGGGCGCTCTCGAGCGAATCGAGGGCGCCCTTTGCGCAATCTTGCCGACTTATCCCATCGCTTTTCAATATCGTCGAGTAGCTCCATACTCCGAGACCATGAAACCGCAGGTACGGCATTTGCCATCCATGCTGGATACATTAGGAATACGGTCTCGCCCTGTGTAAAGTCGGCAAGATTGCACAACGGAGAGATATTTCTGAATTCGATTCCTTGACATATGAGCATACGTTCATATAATCATAACCATAAGTTATATGAGCATGTGTTCATATGAGAGGAGGTTACATGGATAAGCATCCCGTAGATGAGCAGGCGGCGAAACCCGGAGAGGACGCCATGCCCGAGGAGGAGATGCTCTATGACCTGGCCGACCTGTTCAAGGTCTTCAGCGATACCACGCGCATCAAGATCCTGTACGCGCTGATGACCGACGAGCTCAGCGTCAACGAGATCGCCGAGGCCCTCGGCGCATCCCAGTCCGCGGTATCCCATCAGCTGCGCATCCTCAAGCAGGCCCATCTGGTCAAGTTCCGCCGCGACGGCAGGAGCATCCACTACTCGCTGGCAGACGAGCACGTCCTGACCATCCTCGACCAGGGCCTCACCCACATCTGCGAGTAATCGCCCATCCGGGCGCCCTCGAACGATTCCCAAACCAACGGAAAGGAACCCATCATGCGTAAGGTATTCAAGCTCGACGAGATCGACTGCGCCGTGTGCGCCGGCAAGCTCGAGGAGGCCATCAAGAAGCTCGACGGCGTGCAGGACGCCAAGATCAGCTTCCTCACCCAGAAGCTCACGCTCGAGGCCGCCGACGAGGACTTCGACGCCGTACTCGATGCCGTGGTCAAGCTCACCGCGGAGGTCGAGCCCGACTGCGAGATCCTGCGCTAGAGCGAGGCTCATTCCCAACAGCCAGGGGCCTGGCGGCCTCCCACCCAGCTTGCTTTCACTCTGAAACCACGGAGAACCCACCATGCCCCAACGACCCGCCTCACCCCGCTCGAAACGACGCCAAGGATGATCGGGTGAAGCTTCCCCATAGTTGTTAGCGGCGTCGTAAATTGAAAGGGGTTTTCCCTATGAACAAGAAGCAAAAGAAGTGGCTCAAGCGCATCCTCATCGCGCTCGCGCTCTTCTTCGCCGTCATGGCGCTCGACGAGCTCGGCGTGCTCGCAAGCATCTTCGGCGAGCCCGGCGCGCTGTATGCGAGCTTCGCGCTCTACCTCGTGCCCTACCTCATTGCAGGCCACGACGTGCTCGCAAAGGCATGGCGCAACATCCGCCGCGGCGAGGCGTTCGACGAGAGCTTCCTCATGGCCGTCGCCACGATCGGCGCGTTTGCCATGGTCTTGTTCCCCGAAGCCGAGCCGCACATGGCCGAGGGTGCCGCCGTCATGCTGTTCTACCAGGTAGGCGAGCTGTTCCAAAGCTATGCGGTGGGTAAGAGCCGCAAGTCCATCGCGGCCATGATGGACATCGCCCCCGACTACGCCAACATCGAGCGCGATGGCAAACTCGTTCAGGTCGATCCCGACGAGATTCAAATCGGCGACGTCATCGTGGTCAAACCCGGCGAGCGCGTTCCCATCGACGGCATCGTCATCGACGGATCGTCCCAGCTCGATACCGCCGCGCTCACCGGCGAGTCCATTCCGCGCCATGTCGAAGAGGGCGGCGAGGTCATCTCGGGCTGCATCAACATGACCGGCGTGCTGCGCGTGCGCACCATCAAGCTCTTCGGCGCCTCCACGGTCAGCCGCATCCTGGAGCTCGTCGAGAACGCCAGCGAGAAGAAGGCGCGCACGGAGAACTTCATCACCCGCTTCGCCCGCGTCTACACGCCCATCGTGACCTTCGCGGCCATCGCCATCGCCATCGTGCCGCCGCTGGTGGGCATGGGCGCCTGGGCCGACTGGATCCTGCGCGGCCTCACCTTCCTGGTCGTGAGCTGCCCGTGCGCACTCGTCATCTCCGTACCGTTGTCGTTCTTCGGCGGCATCGGCGGCGCCAGCCGTCTGGGCATCCTGGTCAAGGGCTCCAACTACCTCGAGGCCCTCTCGCAGGTCGACACCGTCGTCTTCGACAAGACCGGCACCCTCACCTCGGGCACCTTCGGCGTCGTCGGCGTGCACCCGCACGGAACCATAGATGCCGGGCAGCTGCTCGCCCTGGCGGCGCACGCCGAGGCGTTTTCCGACCACCCGATCGCCGCATCCGTGAAGAAGGCGTATCTGGATGGGCAGGGTGATTCACCTTCCCCCGCGATCGACCAGGCGCGCATCAAGGATGCAGCCGAGGAATCCGGCCACGGCGTCAGCGCGACCGTAGACGGGCACAGCGTCCTCGTGGGCAACGGCAAGCTCATGGCCGCGCACGGCATCGCCTATCCGGACTGCGAGCTCACCGGCACCATCCTGCACGTCGCATGCGACGGCGTCTATGTAGGTCACGTCGTCATAGCCGACGCCATCAAGGACGACGCCGCCCAGGCAATCGCCGACCTCCACGCCGCCGGTGTCGAGCGCTGCATCATGCTTACCGGCGACCGCGAGGAAGTCGCCCGCTCCGTGGCCACCGAGCTCGGTTTGGACGAATACCACGCCCAGCTCCTGCCCGGCGACAAGGTCGAGCAGCTCGAGCGCATCCTCGACACCGCCCGCGGCAACCTGGCCTTCGTGGGCGACGGCATCAACGACGCGCCCGTCCTCACGCGCGCCGACGTGGGCATCGCCATGGGCGCCATGGGCTCCGATGCCGCCATCGAGGCCGCCGACGTCGTGCTTATGGATGACCGTCCGAGCAACATCGCGCGAGCGATTCGCGTGGCCCGCAAGACCATGCGCATCGTGAATCAGAACATCGTGTTCGCAATCGGCGTGAAGTTGCTGATCCTCGCCCTCGCCGCGGTGGGCATCGCCAACATGTGGCTCGCGGTCTTCGGCGACGTGGGCGTGGCTGTAATAGCGATCCTCAACGCCATGCGCGCCATGGGAGACGCGTAGGGCCACACCCACCTGCTAGGGCGACGGTCGCCGCCCCCGCGCCAGCTTCGCTCGTCGCGAAGGCCGAGCGGGGGCCGCGCCGCCGTCCGACATGCACTCCATCCCTACCAGCAGGGATATTGAAG
>NZ_JADNJJ010000159.1:0-8960 GCF_015554865.1 Collinsella sp. D33t1_170424_A12
AACTGGCACAGGCGGTCGTAGCGTCGACCCGATGAGGCGGCGAAATGAATTCCACGCTCGCGCAAGGCGACGATGAGCTCGAATGTCTCCGGCGGAACCTCGCCGTGCTCGTCCAGCAACGTGCCGTCCATGTCGGATGCGATCAATTTGATCATGGGCCCTCCCCTTGTTCCGATTCCAGGAAACGCGGATCGGCGGCGCCGCTGCGCACCGCCCCATGAACCATGGTACCCAACGAGCGATACATCCCGCGCCCGCGAAGCGATTCCAATGAGAAGCCCGTACGGCGCGGCGACGCCGAATACCGCATGCCGCGCAACGACGGGCCGGCAGCGACATCGGCCCGCGGGCGGCGGCAGATGCCCCATGCAACGCATGCGAGCCGCGATTCGCAACGGACCGCACGGAGCAAGGACGCGCGCGCTTCCACGGCCTTCTTCGGGTGAAAAAACCGGGCGCCGGCCAACGAGGGCCGACACCCGGTTCGATACGATCTGGCAAGGCGCGCTGGGAACGCCCGCCCCTATCGGAGCACTAGGCGAGGCGAGCGAACTTACGCTTGCCAACCTGCAGCACGACGCCGCTCTTGAGCAGGGAGGCATCGATGTTGTAGCTCTTGGGAGCCACGGCCTCGCCGTCGATCTTCACGCCGCCGCCGTCGATGAGGCGACGCGCCTCGCCCGCAGACGGAGCCAGGCCGGCGTCCTTCAGCAGGCCGGCGAGGTACAGCGTGCCGTCCTCGCCCGGGGTGAGATCGAGGGAGATCTCGGCGATGTCCTCGGGGAGCTGGTTCTCCTTGAAGACGCGGTCGAACTCGGCCTCGGCCGCCACGGCGTCCTCGGCGGAGTGGTACGTGGTGATGAGATCGCGGGCCAGAGCGCGCTTGAGCTGGTACGGATCGCCCGTGCCGTCGGCGAGCGACGCCTCGATGGCCTCGACCTCGTCAAGCGTCTTGGAGCTCGCGAGGCGGTAGTACTTGGCGATCATCTCGTCGGGAATCGACATGGTCTTGCCGAACATGTCCGCGGGGGCGTCGGTCAGGCCGATGTAGTTGCCGTAGGACTTGGACATCTTGCGCGTGCCGTCGGTGCCCTCAAGCAGCGGCATGGTGAGCGCGATCTGCGGCTCCATGCCCATCTTCTCCATGAGCTCGCGGCCGGCCAGCAGGTTGAAGAGCTGGTCGGTGCCGCCCATCTCGACATCGGCCTCGATCTTCACCGAGTCGTACGCCTGCATAACGGGATAGAGGAACTCGTGCAGGGCGATGGGGGTCTGGGACTGGTAGCGCTTGGTGAAGTCGTCGCGCTCGAGGATGCGGGCGACGGTGAACTTGGAGGCGACGGCCAGCAGCTCCTTGAGGCCCATGGGGAACATCCAGTCACCGTTGTGGACGATGGTGGTCTTCTCGGGATCCAAGATCTTCATGGCCTGGGAGACGTAGGTCTCGGCGTTGACCTCGACCTGCTCCTGCGAAAGCTGGGGGCGCGTGGTGTTCTTTCCAGACGGGTCGCCGATGGTGGCGGTGCCGTTGCCGATGATCAGGGTCACGCGATGGCCCAGGTCCTGGAACTGGCGCATCTTGCGCAGCGGCACGGCATGGCCCAGGTGAAGGTCGGGGCTCGTGGGATCGACGCCCAGCTTGATGTTGAGCGGCTGGCCCTTCTCGAGCTTCTTCCTCAGGTCGGCCTCGGGCACGATCTTCGCCGTACCGGAGGTGATGATGCGCATCTGCTCGTCGACTGACAACAATGCTCTGCCCTCCTGCAGAATCGGATAGCACCCTCGCACAGGTTGGTTGTCCATAGCGGTGCTTGAATATGCAATTCTTTTAGTTTACTCGAGTTGGACCGCCTTGGCGCCAGCCATTTTAAAACCAAACCCCGGCCGCAGGCGCAACGAGCCGGCGGCCGGTCGTCCGGCGGCGATACGGGAAGCCGCGCCTACCAGGCGCAGGCGCCCTCGTCCGCCTCGAGGAAGCACGACACCCCGGCCGCAGCCAGCATCGCCACGTCACCGGAGCGATCGAGCGGCTCGGCGTCGTAGATCCGCGTACGGCCGCGCACGTCGACGCGCACGGGCAGGCAGGTGCCGTCGCGCTCGATCAGAAAGCGCTCCGAGCGTCGGCGCGCGCACCCGCCGCACGAGCCCGAGCACGCGCCCTCGGCGGTAAGCAGGCAGTGCTCGGTCACCATGAGCTCCGGAAGCCCGGAGGAAACCACGCCGACGAGGACCCGCCCGGCAGCCGCCCGCGCCAACCCGGCCACCCGATCGACAGCCATGTCGGAGGGCAGCCACACGCGGCGGGCGCCCAGGTCCGCGCAGGCATGCAGGCTCGCGACGTTGGTCACGGGAATCGGAGAGGCGATCTCGAACGCCGCGCCCGCATCGCGGGCGTACGCCACCTGGGTGAGGTTGCGGCACGCCACGGCGCCGGCCGTCGCGCACAGCGAGCGCTGGAACGCCTCGTCGCCGACGCGGGAGACCTCGTCGAGCAGGACCGTCAAGCGGCCCAGCAACGATCCCCATGCCCCGCAGCCCATCTCGGCGACGGCGAACGCCGGGACAAGGATCTCGGCCCCGCCGGCCCCCAACAGGGCCGCTGCGCGCTCGGGCGTCTCGACGAGCACCGCCCGCGCGGGCACGCGGTCCGCATCCGCGCATGGACGCGCAGCCGCGCGGGCGGCGGAGCCGGAACCGCAAGAGGGCCCCATCCCCTCGGCGCGCGCGTCCGGCGCGGGCGGCGCGGCGTCCTGGACGCCGTCCAGCACCGTCGCGACCGCCGTGTCCGTGCGGGCCAGCACGCCGGCGCTGCGCACCACGTGCACCACGCTGCCGCACGAGACCTTGCGCTTGCAGTGCACGGCGATGCGCGCGCCGGCGGCGGCCGTCACCGGACACGGCACCATGGGCCAGCGCTTCGGCACATCCGGCGCCGCCTCCTCCCCTGGGATATAGCGGATCTCCAGCGTATCGCCCGCCTCGACCGACCGCTCGAGCTCGACCACGACCTCCTCGTAGCGGCGTTCGACCACCACCCCGGCACGCAGGCCCTGGTTGCACGAACGCTCCCAGCTCATAAGGCCCGCGCCCGCGGAGCCGTCCAGGTAATCGGTGGTAAACCCGCGGTTGAAGGAACGGGCGAGCTGCGCCTCGAGCGCGTCGACCTCCACCGGCAGGCCGTCGCGAACCGCGTCCAGGGCCGCGCGGTAGCAGCCCACCACGTTGAAGACGTAATCGGGGTTCTTCATGCGGCCCTCGATCTTGAGGGCGCCCACCCCCGCGTCCACGAGTTGCGGGATATGGCGGATCGACAAGTAGTCGCGCGGACACAGCAGCAGATCGCCCTCGCGCGCGTCGACGCGGCGCCCCGCGCCGTCCGCGAGCCCGTAGTGCAGGCGGCAGGGCTGCGTGCAGTCGCCGCGGTTGGCCGAGCGGCCGCGGCGAAGCGACGAGAACGAGCAGGCCCCCGCATAGCACACGCAGATGGCCCCGTGGCAGAACGCCTCGATCTCGACGCCGGTGGCCGCCATGGCCGCGATCTCGTCCACCGAGAGCTCGCGGCCGCAGGTGACACGGGAGACGCCGAGCTCCCGGGCGGCCAGGAGCGCGCCGGCCGAAGCATGCACGCCCGCCTGGGTCGACAGGTGAATCTCGACGTCTCCCAAACGACGACGCAACTCGGCGATGAGCCCGAGGTCGGCCACGATCAGCGCATCGGCGCCCGCTTCGAGGACATCCGCCGCCAGCGCGACCGCCTCGTCCAGCTCGTCATCGCGCACGAAGATGTTGAGGGTGACGTACAGGCGAGCGCCGCGGCCATGACACAGGCCGGCAGCGATGCGCAGCTCGTCGAGCGAGAGGTCGGTTGCCGCCGCGCGCGCGTTAAAGGCTCCCGCGCCCGTGTAGACGGCATCGGCGCCGGCGGCGACGGCCGCCGCGAGCGCCTGCAGCGACCCGGCCGGCGCAAGCAACTCCGGTAAACGCACGCCCATGGCAAACCTCCGCTTTCCCGCGCGCCGCATCCCGGGCGCGCCGCTTATCTGAAACTTTCTCGCAGGCTAGGATACACAAGGATTCGAGCAGGCAGGTGCGGTAATCTATAGTATTTGAAGTTCCCTCATGATTCACAGCGCGTCCGCGCGCATGAAACGTACAGGAGGTATCTATGGGTTCTCGTGAGCGGTATAGGCGCGAGCGGTCCAAGACGCATGCACTCCCCATCATCCTGGGCTCCCTGTTCGGGTTTCTCTTGATCTCCGGCATCGCGTTCGGCATCGGCATGATGGGCAATATCAACCGCTGGCTCTCGGACCTTCCCGACTATACGGATGCCAACCAATACCTGGTCAGCGAACCTACCACGGTCCTCGACGCCAACGGCAACGAGATCGCGAGCCTCTACGTCCAGAATCGCGAGAGCATCACATACGACCAGGTGTCCCCCTACGTCATCGAGGGCACCGTCGATACCGAGGACGTCCGCTTCTACGAGCACAACGGCGTCGACCTCGTCGGCATCATGCGCGCCGTCCTCGTGCAGCTGACCGGCGGCTCGGAGGGCGCCTCGACCATCACGCAGCAGCTCGTCCGCAACACCATCCTCTCCGAAGAGCAGTTCGACAACACCATCGAGCGCAAGGTCCGCGAGGCCTTCATCGCCATCAAGATGGAGGAGGTCTACTCCAAAGAGGACATCCTCATGATGTACCTCAACACCATCTACTACGGCCACGGCGCCTACGGCATCCAGGCCGCCGCCAAAACCTATCTGTCCAAGAACGCCGCCGACCTCACCCTTGCCGAGGCCGCCATGCTCGTGGGCCTTCCCAACGCCCCGTCGATGTACGACCCCACGGTCAACCCCGAATACGCCCTCTCGCGCCGCAACCTCGTGCTCGACCGCATGCTTTCGGCAGGCGACATCTCGCAGGAAGAGCACGACGCCGCCCAAGCCGAGCCCATCGAGCTCAACCTGGCCCCGGCCGTCCCCATGAACGGCATCCTGGCCTACCCCTACTTCGTGGACTACGTCAAGTCGCTCCTCCAGGAGGAGTTCTCCACCGACATGATCTTCAAGGGCGGCCTCACCGTGAAGACCACCATCGACCCCACGCTCCAGGCCAAGGCCGAAGAAGCCGCCGTCTCGCGCATGAACGACGCGGGCGCCGATACGCTGGAGGTCGGCATGGTCGTCCTCGACCCCAAGACCGGCTATATCAAGGCCATGGTGGGCGGCAAGGACTACAACGCCAACGAGAGCCACGTCAACCACGCACTCGGTCGCCGCTCCCCCGGCTCGTCCTTCAAGACCTTCACCCTCGCCGCGGCCATCAAGGCAGGCATGAGCCCCAACGTCATGCTCAACTGCTCCTCCCCGCTCAAGGTGTGGGGCAGCGTCTTCCAGAACTACGGAAACCACAACTACGGCTCGCGCACCCTGGCGCAGGCCACCGCCGTCTCGTCGAACACCGGCTTCGTGCAGGTAGCCGAGGCTATTGGCAATAAAGCCATTATCGAAACCTGCCGCGAGCTCGGCATCGACACCAAGAGCGAGCAGGCCAACTTCCAAGACGTCCCCGCGCTTACGCTGGGCACCGCCAGCATCACCCCGCTCGAGATGGCCGAGGCCTACACCGCCTTCGCCAACGGCGGCTACCACCGCGAGGCCGTGGCCATCACCGAGATCACCTCGCGCGACGGCAAGACCCTCTACAAGCACGAGGATGCCCCCAAACAGGTCTTCACCGCAGGCCAGGCAGAGGCGATCACCAACGTGCTCAAGATGGTCATGGTAGGCGGCGGCACCGGCGTGTACGGACGCCCCTCCATCAACCAGCCCATCGCCGGCAAGACCGGCACCGCGGGCACCGCGAGCGAGACCACCGACCTGTGGTTCTGCGGCTACACCCCGCAGCTCGTGTGCTCCATCTGGACGGGCCGCTCGGGCACCAACGCGTCCTTCCGGGGTTTCGGCACGGCCGACCTGCCGCTCCCCATCTTCCGCGCATTCATGAACAGCGCGCTCGCCGGCGTCGAGCGCGAGGAGTTCCCCACCGGCGACGCCCCGCAGTACAAGGCGAACAGCAGCTGGAAGTTCTCCGGCGGTAGCTATACCGAGAAGGACAAGGAAGAGGAGGAGAACGAGGAGAATACAGAGGAGAACGAGGTGACCGAGGGCACCGACACCGTGCCCAACGAGGGCACGTCGGGCGGCACGACGCCTCCCGCGCCCGCACCTTCGCCCAACCCCTCGCCCGATCCGTCTCCCAATCCCTCCCCCGACCCAAGCCCCAGCCCCTCGCCCGATCCGGCGCCGCAGCCCTCCCCCGACCCGGCTCCCCAGCCGTCTCCAAACCCGTCGCCCGATCCCGCCCCCACGCCCACGCCCTAGGCGAACGCCCCTTATCAACGCCGGCATCCTCGCAGATGCCGGCGTTTTTATATTCACGGCGTGCCTGAGGGATCGCCGCCTTCGCCTTGGTTTCCCGGTACCCGAACGCGATCACGCCCCCCCCATGTACGAAAACAGCCCGTCGGCCTCATGGGAGACCGACGGGCTGTGCGAGTCGATGGAAACGGTGCGCTACCGCGAGGCGCGCCACCTGATGAAATACCAGACCAGCAACGCGACGAGCGCGATGGGAAGCAGCAGGACCAACGAGATCATAAGAATATGAAGTACGGCGGGCATTACTTGTGGACGCTCCTTAGCTTGGTGATCAGTGACTCGAAACGCGCGCCGTCCTCGGCGGTCTGCGCGATTACCAAAATGGTATCGTTACCCGCGAGCGACCCCAGCACATCGGGCAGCTCCGCGGCATCGACGGCCGCGGCGATACCGGATGCGGTACCGGGCTGCGCCTTGACGAGCACCAGGTTCTCCGTGCGCTGCACATCGACCACCAGCTCGGATACCATGCGCTGAAGATGCAGGTCCTCGGCCAGCACGTACACGCCCTCGGGCAGCTTGCGCAGCCCCATGTCGGCGATATCGCGCGATACCGTAGCCTGCGTGCAGTCAAAGCCGCACGCCTTCAGCTCGTCCACCAGCATGCGCTGCGTACGAACATCCTTGTTGCGCACGATATCGCGAATCGCATCCTGGCGTCCGTTGCGTTTCTTTGCCATGGTCCATTCACCCCGATTGCATACAACGGCTCGTATCAGAAGATATATACCGACGAGCCACGTGCGGTCGACACCGCACTGATTTTACAGTTATGACTCAAATTCTTCAAACGAGCAGGGTGAACGGTCGAAGCATGCATAAGGAAAGTTTCGTTACTCATTTGGACACGGCACTGTCACCCAGGTGATATTGGATATACAGAAACCAATCGAATGGCTGGACGGCGCCGCGGGCGAACGGCGGTCCTAGCGCGCGCGGCCCGTTGCCGCAGCACCCAGCGGCGTGAGCGCGCGGTCGACGATATCCTGGATGCGAGCACCCATGCAGCACGCCATGGCGCTCCGACGCGCGATGGGCGCGTACATCAAGCCGAACTCGTGGCTGCAAGCCTCAAGCGCCTGCACGCAACGGCGCGTGGCGTCGTCATCCACCATATCCTGGACGCGCTGCTTGCGCTCGATGGACGACACGCGGCCCGACCCCAGCGCGGCGTTCACGATACAGCGCACGACCTCGCGCAGGTGGCGACGGTAGATGGGACGCATGGCCTCGGCGTCGTCCGCAAACCCCCAGGCTTCATACAGGGCCTCGAGGGCCTCGAACTCACGGCGCGCGCGGGCGAACTGCGTCGGGTCGAAAGCGGGGCGCGCGGGCGAGGGCGCCACCGTAAGGTGATAGCGGGCGCCCTCGACGACGGCCGCCCGATCAAGGTCGCGAACATAGCCGATCATGGCTGCCTGATCGGCGCCGCCCCCCTCGGAAGCGCACGACACGTCCTGCAGGCGGGCTCGGTCGAACAGCTTGCCCGCGGTACAAGCAAGCACGCCGCTCTCGATGAGAGCGGAGGCGCCGCGGCGAAAGGAATCGGGCGTATTCCAGCTGCAGGGCTCATGGGAGATCGTGGTGGAAACGCGAGCGCCATCGGGTTGCTCGGCATCGATGGATAGCTCGGGAATGACCAGCAGGGCGTCATGGGCGACCATGGCGTCGACCATGGTTTGCAGGTATCCCGATGAAAGCCAGTCGTTCTGATCGAGGAACATCGCCCAGGTCCCACGGGCCGACAGCAGGCCGGCGCGACGGCCGGCATCCGTCGATTCATCCTCTATGCACAGGACCTCGACGCGAATATCGCGCTCGGCGAAGCGCTCGCAGACGGAGCGCGTGCGGTCGCGCGATGCGCAGTCGACGACGACGAGCTCAAGGTCCTCATAACCTTGGTTCAAGACGCTTTCGACCGCACGCGAGATATGACCTTCGGCATTATGGGCCGCCACGATCACGGAAACGCGCGGGCACCTGGGGACACGACGACGCACCACATCTACCTTTCAGCTACTGCTATACCAGCAGCATGGTATCGCAGGGCGTCGCGCGAATGAGCGCGAACCGCGCGGCCGAGCGGGTTACACAAACCTTCGACAAGACGGCGCTACGCGCGCGCATCGGGGCACACGGACAGCACGCCATCGTCGTAGGAGACCTCCATGAAGCACAGGCCGCGAGCGGGCGCGGTGGGACCGGCGGCTTGACGGTCGCACGCGGCGAGCGCCCCTGAAAGCCAGGCCTCGTCCCTATGGCCGGAGCCGACCTCTACCAGGCTTCCCACGATGGTCCGCACCATAGAGTGCAGAAACGCGTTGCCCGTAATGGTGAAGGCGATGAGCTCCTCGCCCATCTGGACCTCACGAGCGAATGAAACCGCATGCACGTTACGGCAGGTGGGCTTGCCCACAGCCGAGGCCACCTTGCAGAAGCTCTTGAAATCATGCTCGCCCACCAGGCATGCGGCGGCGCGCTCCATGGCGTCCACATCAAGGGGGAGCCGGTG
>NZ_JADNJJ010000160.1:0-46429 GCF_015554865.1 Collinsella sp. D33t1_170424_A12
CTCATCGTCGCCTTGCGCGAGCGTGGAATTCATTTCGCCGCCTCATCGGGTCGACGCTACGACCGCCTGTGCCAGTTCTTCGCCCCGGTGAGGGACCAGATGGATTTCGTAGCCTCCAACGGCGCCCAGGTCTACGTGGAGGGACGCCAGGTGGGGCGCGAGGTGTACTCGCATCTCTCCATCAAGCGCCTCGCCCGCACGGTTTCGATGTTCGCCAACATGCACCTCGCGCTGTTCGACAGCACCAAGTCCTATCTGCTCGACGACGAGTGCAAGTTCGTGCGCGAGGTCGACAAGGACCTTCCCAACGTCGAGCGCATCTGGAAGCTGCCCGCGGCCACGGTCAACATCATCAAGGCGTCGATCTTCTGCGACGACGGCAACGTGATGGACAACGCCTACGTGCTCGCGCGCGAGCTGGGCGACGAGTTCGTATTCGCCCCTTCGGGCAGCGCGTGGATCGATTGCATGCAGCCGCATGTGAACAAGGCATCGGGCGTGGCCGAGCTCATGGACCATTACGGCATCGAGCGCGAGGAGGTTATGGCCTTCGGCGACTCCATGAACGATTACGAGGCGATTCGCTTCGTGGGCACGGGTTGCGCGATGGCGAACGGCCGTCCCGCCCTGCGCGCCGTGGCCGATCGCGTGGTGGGGTACAACTACGAGCACGCGGTCCAAAACGAGATGCGCGGGCTGCTGGAGTCGGCGTAGGCGCTGCAGATCGCACGCGAGCCTCGGCCGTGCGGCCGTCGACTGCAGGCCGCCCGCAGCGCCCGCATGGCCTATGCGCGCGCCAGGAGGTCCAAGATAAAGAGGCCCGCACCGTCCGCATCGTTCGAGGCCGCCACGGCGCCGGCAGCCGCGCGCACGGCGTCTTCGGCATTCTGCATGGCAACGCCGGTGCCGGCGATCTGCAGCATCGAGACGTCGTTCATGTTGTCGCCGAACGCTACGGCCTCGGAGACCGGGGTTCCCAGCTCCCCGCATAGCCAGCGCAGCGCGCTGCCCTTGGATGTCCCCGCGGCCATCACCTCTATGTTCATGGAATACGAGCGGGTAACCTCGATGCCGTCGACCGCGGCCAGGCGCGCGCGGATCGCATCGCGGTCGACGGGGTCCTTCCAATAGATCGCCACGCGCTCGAGGTCGCGCGCGCCGTCGATGATCGCCTCCGGCGTCGCTTCGAGCGGGATGCGCGTGGCGCGCAGGGCGCGTACGATATGGGGGTCGGCGACGTATTCCTCGAGCCTGTCGTACATGGATCGCTGCGTGTAGCAGTCGCCTCCTGCGAAGATGTCGAAGGTTACGTCGTAGTCGCGCGCGATCTCCCATATCTCGTGAGCCTTCGCGCGGTTAAGCCCCGCGAGGCGCAGGGTCGTCGCCCTGCTTGCGTCCTGCGGCCGCTCGTCGTCGAGTCGCGCGATCACGGCGCCGTTGGAGCTGACGGCGTAATGGACGGCCGGGTGGGCGAGCACATCGGCGGGGATGCCCGACAGCGGCCTGCCCGTGCAGGGGACGAATTCCAAGCCGGCCGCCGCGAGGGCGTCGAGCGCCCGCCAGCCTGCGGGGCCGACGCGCTTGCGGGTATCCAGAAAGGTGCCGTCCAAATCGGAAAAGATGATCATTCGATTGCTCCTCGGGTGCGGTCGCCGACCGACGGCGCGCTTGCGCGCCGCTGCGGCCTGGTTCGATGCGCGTCTCGGGTCGGATACGTGCGCGGTCGGGCTGCGGCTTAGCGCTGCGCGAGCGGGACGTATCCCATGTCGTCCATCACCGCGTTGTACGCGGGGCGGATGATGCGGTGCGCGCCGAAGAGCTCCTCCATGCGGTGCGCCGACCAGCCGGCCGTGCGCGCCACGGCGAATAGCGGCGTGAACAGGGCGGGCGGGATGTCGAGCATCGTGTAGATAAAGCCCGTGTAGAGGTCGATGTTGGCGCAGATGGGCTTTTTGGTGCCGCGGACGGAGCGCATGACATCGGGCGCCAGGCGCTCGATGCTCTCGATGAGGGCGAACTCCGCGCCCAGCCCCTTCGCCTCGGCCAGGCTGCGCGCATAGCGTTTGCAGAGCTTGGCACGGGGGTCTGAGAGCGTGTAGACCGCGTGCCCCATGCCGTAGATGAGGCCGGATCGGTCGAATGCCTCGCGGCGGAGCAGCTTTTCGAGATAGGATGCCAGCTCGTCGTCGTCTTCCCAGTTGGACACATGCGCGCGGATGTCCTCGTGCATGCGCACGACCTTCTCGTTAGCGCCGCCGTGGCGCGGGCCCTTGAGCGAGCCGATCGCCGCGGCGTATGCCGAGTAGGCGTCGGTAGCCGAGCTCGACAGCACGCGGCAGGCAAAGGTGGAGTTGTTGCCGCCGCCGTGCTCGGCGTGGAGCATGAGCATCACGTCGAGCAGCATGGCCTCTTCGTGCGTGTAGCTGTCTTCGCCGCGCAGGATCTGCAAGATCGTCTCGGCCGTGGAGAAGCCGGCGTCGGGCAGCGGGACCTGCGGGCGTCGTCCCTCCTGGCGAGCGATGGCGAAGGAGTGCGCCATCGCGGCGATGCGCGGCAGCCTGGAAAGCAGCGAGACGGCGACGTCGATCTCGTGTTCCGGCGAGGTGTTGTCGGGTTCGGCGTCGAACGCGTAGAGCAGCAGGACGGCGCGCATGAGCACGTTCATGATGCTGCTGGATACGGTGGTGATGGGGAACTGGGCGACGTAGCCCTCGGAGATGTGGCGGTATGCGCCCAGGCGCGCCTGGAAGTCATCGAGCTCGCTCGCGGTGGGTAGCGATCCGGTGAGCAGGAGGTAGGCGACCTCTTCGTAGCCGAAACGGTCCTCGGCCTGCGCGTTGGTGATGAGGTCCTCGATGTCGTATCCGCGCAGCGTGAGCTTGCCCTCATCGGGCACGAGGACGCCGTCCACGATGTTGTAGCCGTGGACGTCGCAGATGCGCGTGAGGCCGGCGACCACGCCGGACCCGTCCGAGTTGCGCAGGCCGCGCTTGACGTCGTGCTCGGTGAACAGCAGCTCGTCGTAGGGCTCGCTGGGGGCACCGTGGTAGAGGCGCTCGCTTTCGTCGGAGACCTTGCGGCTCGCTTCGTAGTCTATGACGAGGCGGCTGAGCGCGTCGTCGAAGCGATAGAAGATGTTCTGCGTGGTATATGCCATTGCCTCTCCGATCTGTGCGGGCCCGCGCTCCGCGGCTCCAGGGGGATTAGAGCCGGTACATGAACTTGAAGACGTCCTCGCGCTGGACGGTCACGGTCACGCCCACGGCGTCGCCCGCGTCGGCCAGCGTCTTTTGGAGCTCGGCGAACTCGAGCGTTGCGGAGGACATGTCCGCGAGCATGGTCATGGTGAAGATATCTTCGATGATGCTCTGCGTGATGTCGCGGATATCGACGTTCGTCTCGCCCAGCACCTTGGAGATCGCGGCGACGATGCCGGCGCGGTTCTCGCCCAAAACGGTGATGACGATGCGGTCGGATGCGGTTTGTGCCATGATGGGGCCTTTCTCGTACCGGGCAAACGCGAAAGCGGTGCACGTCGTTGCAATAGAATGCTCACCATTGTAGCGGGTTCCATGTATCCCCGCGGCGCCTTGCGCGAGTATTACATGGCTGTAACCCCGCGTATGCGCGCGTCCAGGCGGACGAAGGACTGCTCTCATGGTGCTTTTGTGGGCTCGGCGGACAGCTGGCGAGTTGTGATAAAGTAGTCAAGCTATTTTGCCTTGGTCGGAAACCAAGGCACCCCTTTAGTCCTGGTCGGTAACCAGGACGCGAGTTATAAGAGGAGCCCTGCATGAAGTCTGGAATCCATCCCGAGTACGTGGAGTGCACGGTGCGCTGCTCCTGCGGCAACACCTTCACTACCCGTTCCACCAAGTCCGAGATCCTGGTCGAGCTCTGCAACGAGTGCCACCCGTTCTACACGGGCCAGCAGAAGTTCGTCGATACCGGTGGACGCGTCCAGCGCTTCGCCGACAAGTTCGGTGGCGCCGCCCAGGCCGCCCTCGAGCGCGAGGCCGCCAAGAAGGCCGCCAAGGCCAAGGCCGCCGAGGAGCTCGCTGCCAAGCAGGCTGCCGAGCGCGAGGCTAAGGCTGCCGAGAAGGCCAAGCGTGCCGAGAAGTTCGCCGCCGAGGCCGCCAAGAAGGCTGCCGAGGCCCCCGCTGAGGAGCCCGCTGCCGAGGCCGAGACCGAGGCTGTTGCCGAGTAGTCCGCTCGCATCCGCATAGCGCACGAAGATCCCCGCACCCTGTTCAGAGTGCGGGGATTTTTTATAGCGCGACCATGCGGTTCGTGGGCGTTATGTGCAAACGGGGGACTCCTCTGCCCAGGCTGGATGGAGGCTCGTCCGCGGGTAGAATGAACAACGTTCAAGTGAACAAAGTTCAACATAAGGACGGCGGGAACGATGCATGGCTGCGGTGGATGCCGCGGCAACGTGCGGTCCGGGCCGTCTTGGAAAGGGGAGATATCCATGAAGATCGGATTCGTTGGCAAGGAGGCGCTGCTGGGTATCGCCGGCGCCGTGTGGTGCATCGCCGGGTTCAACATCGTGCGCCTGGGCATCATGGCCTATCTCGAGCAGAGCTGGCCGCTCATCATGCTGCTCGTTGCGGGCAGCATCGCGGTGTTCGCGGTATTTTGGACGAAGGTGTTCTCGAAGATGCTCGCCAAGCACGTCGACCGCATCCTGGCGTACGCCGACCCGCAGCCGTTTTGGCGCTTCTTCGATCGCCAGGCGTTCATCATCATGGCCATCATGATGACGGTGGGCATCTCGCTGCGAGCCTTCTCGCTGGTGCCCAGCTGGTTCATCGCGTTCTTCTATACGGGGCTGGGCGTTGCCCTCACCGGCGCCGGCGTGGGATTCCTCGTAGAGTGCGTCCGCGCGGTCGGCGAGCGCCGCGCGTAGGGTTCGCATCGTGTCGCGCGACCACGTGTAAGCACGTTCGGCGTCAAAATGCAAAACTTGTATCGGCGTGCGTCGCTATTGGTCGACAAGCGGTCCGACCCAACGTGATTCTCATCATCTTGCATGGTTTATACGTGTGAACGCAATCTCGCTGGGCGCTTCATCCTTTAAACCGCTAAAGTTATGGTCGTCTGAGTGTATTCAATGAACCCGATCGGCGTACGGCGCGTCGGCAGGCTCCGTGCACGGTGCCATACGCTGCTGCCCGCGCCTTTCGCCGTCGGGATGAATGAAGAGGAAGCCACATGGGATTCGTTTCTAAGCTGCTCTCGTTTGGATCCGATAAGGACCTCAAGCGCTATCAGAAGCTCGTTACCAAGATCAACGGGCTCGAGCCCACCTATGTTGCCATGAGCGACGAGGAGCTCCGGGGTCAGACCGATCTGTTCCGCAAGCGCTACGCGGATGGCGAGTCGCTCGACGACATGCTGCCCGAGGCGTTCGCCGTCGTCCGCGAGGCGTCGAAGCGCGTGTCCGGCATGCGTCACTTCGACGTGCAGCTCATCGGCGCCATGGCCCTGCACGAGGGCCACATCGCCGAGATGAAGACGGGCGAGGGCAAGACGCTCGTCTCCACGCTCGCCGGCTATCTCAACGCCATCGCCGGAAAGGGCGTCCACGTCGTCACCGTCAACGACTACCTGGCTAAGCGCGACTCCGAATGGATGGGTCGCATCTACCGCTTCCTCGGCATGACGGTCGGCCTGCTGCAGAACGGCATGCCGCTCGAGCAGAAGCGCCCGGCCTACCAGGCCGACGTCACGTATGGCACCAACTCCGAGTTCGGCTTCGATTACCTGCGCGACAACATGGTCACGCGTCCGGAGCGCCGCGTCCAGCGCGGCCACGCCTACGCCATCGTCGACGAGGTCGACTCCATCCTTATCGACGAGGCCCGTACCCCGCTCATCATCTCGGGTGCCGGCACCAAGTCGGCAGATACTTATAAGAAGTTCGCGCGCGCCGTTCGCGGTCTCGAGCGCGGCGAGGAGGCCCAGCACGATCCGCTGTCCGGCCTCGAGCCCCAGGAGGCTACCGGCGACTTCGTGATGGACGAGGCGAAGCACACCATCGCCGCCACCGAGCAGGGCCTCAAGAAGATCGAGCAGCGCTTGGGCATCGAGGATATCTACGCCGACCTGTCCGGCCAGCTGGTCAACCATCTCCAGCAGGCCCTGAAGGCGCAGTACATGTTCCATCGCGACAAGCAGTACGTCGTCGCCAACGGCGAGGTCAAGATCGTCGACGAGTTCACCGGCCGCATCATGGAGGGCCGCCGCTACTCCGAGGGCCTGCATCAGGCCATCGAGGCCAAGGAAGGCGTGCTCGTTCGCGAGGAGAACCAGACGCTCGCAACCATCACCCTTCAGAACTACTTCCGCCTGTATGACAAGCTCTCCGGCATGACCGGTACCGCGCTTACCGAGGACGCCGAGTTCCGCGAGATCTACAAGCTGGCCGTCCAGGTGATTCCGCCCAACCGCCCCGTCGCGCGCCAGGACCACGAGGACCTGGTCTACCGCACCATCGACGCCAAGTTCAACGCCGTTGCCAACGAGGTCGAGGCTCGTCATGCCAAGGGCCAGCCGGTCCTGGTTGGCACCGTCTCCATCGAGAGCTCCGAGCGCCTGTCGCGCCTGCTGAACAAGCGCGGCATCCCGCACGAGATCCTCAACGCCAAGTTCCACGAGCGCGAGGCCCATATCGTCGCGCAGGCTGGTCGCAAGGGCGCCGTCACCATCGCCACCAACATGGCCGGCCGCGGTACGGACATCCTGCTGGGCGGTAACGCCGAGGAGATGGCCCAGGAGCAGGTCGCGGGGATGGATTTCGGCATCGACCAGGCCCTGGTCGAGCGCATCTTCGCCGAGGGCGAGCTGGCTCGCCAGTCCGTCGAGACCCTTGCCGAGCGCGGTATCGAGGTCGAGCCGGAGGTGCTCGAGCAGCTGACGACCGCCTACGACGAGGCCCTGGCCGCCGCGAAGGAGACCTGCAAGGCCGAGCGCGCAGAGGTGCTGGCAGCCGGCGGCCTCACGGTCATCGGCACCGAGCGTCACGAGTCCCGCCGTATCGACAACCAGCTCCGCGGCCGTGCCGGTCGTCAGGGCGATCCGGGCGAGACCCAGTTCTACCTGTCGCTCGAGGACGACCTCATGCGCCTGTTCGGCGGCGACCGCATGGACAAGATCTCCAATATGATGGTGTCCGCCGAGATGGGCGACGACATGCCCATGCAGCACAAGGTCATCTCCAAGGCCGTCGAGGGCGCTCAGCGCAAGGTTGAGAACATCAACTTCTCCATGCGTAAGAACGTCCTGGAGTACGACGACGTTATGAACAAGCAGCGCCAGGTCATCTACGCCGAGCGCAACAAGATCCTGGACGGCAAGGACCTCTCCGAGCATGTCGACGAGGTCATGTCCGACACCGTTCGCCGTTGCGTTGCCGAGTTCTGCCCGGCCGACTCCCGCGGCGCCGAGGCCGATCTCGAGGGCCTGCACAAATGGCTCGTCGAGCTTACCGGCCATCTGGATGCCCCGGAGTTCGAGGCCAAGGACGCCGAGGCCCTTGCCGGCGAGGTGCTCGCCTATGTGGACGGCATCTACGACGAGAAGGCCGAGCGCCTGGGCGAAGAGCTCATGCGCGACCTCAACACCCAGGTCATGCTGCGCGTCATCGATACGCGTTGGATGAACTACCTGCAGGAGATGGACTACCTCAAGCAGGGTATCGGCCTGCGCGGTTTCGGTCAGCGCGACCCGCTGGTCGAGTACAAGACCGAGGCCTTCGGCGCCTTCCGCATCCTGGTCGACACCATGTACGAGGACTACCTGCGCACGGTGCTGCGCGTCGAGCTGCGCCAGGCTCCCGCCCCGGCTCCCGAGGACCCCGCCCTGCGCGGCGCGACGTATTCCGGTCCCGAGCAGGTCGACGGCGATTCCGGCTCTTCCACGCTGCGCCAGCAGGCGGCCGCCAGCGCCGCCAACGCTGCGGGCTCCGCGCCCGATGCGCATGCGGGCGCCGGTGTGCGCACCTACCGCAAGGATGAATCGGGCGACCCGTACGCAAACGTGGGCCGCAACGACCTGTGCCCGTGCGGCAGCGGCAAGAAGTTCAAGAACTGCCACGGCAGGAACAACTAATGGCCGCTGCGACCGAGTCGGCCGCAGCTATCATGATCGACCTCGACGAGCTGGGTTCCCGCCTCGGCGAGGTCGAGTCATATCTGCGGCTCGAGGAAAAGCGCTCCCGCGTGGGCGAGCTCGAGCAGATGAGCGCCGCCCCTGGTTTTTGGGACGATGGCGATCGCGCTCGCTCGCTTATGGAGGAGCTGGCGCGTTGTCGCGACGATGTGCAGCTGGTCGAGGGCGCCCATGGCCGTCTGGCCGACGCGCGCGCCGCTTTGGAGCTCGCCGACGAGATGGAGGGCGAGGAGGCGGCCGAGCTGATCGCCGAGGCGGCGGCGACGGCGACCGCGTTGGCGTGCGATATCGACGAGATGGAGCTTTCAAGCTGGTTTACGGGCGAGTTCGACCACGGCGACGCCATCGTTACCATCAAGCCGGGCCAGGGCGGCCTGGAGGCCCAGGACTGGACCTTCATGCTGTTCAAGATGTACATGAAGTACTGCGCCCGCCGCGGTTGGAAGGTCACTATCAACGATTGCCCGGCCGCCGAGGTCATCGGCATCGACCGAGCCACCATCACGGTGCAGGGTAAGGATGCGTTCGGCATGCTGCGCGCCGAGGCGGGCGTGCACCGCCTGGTGCGCATCTCGCCTACGGACGATAAGAAGCGGCGCCAGACCACCTTCGCGGGCGTCGAGGTCATTCCCGTGCTGCCCGACGACATCGATATCGAGATCGCGCCCGACGACATCCGCGTGGACGTTTACCACGCGAGCGGTCCGGGCGGTCAGGGCGTGAACACCACCGACTCCGCCGTGCGCATCACGCATCTGCCCACCGGCATCGTGGTTACCTGTCAAAACGAGCGCAGCCAGATCCAAAACAAGGCCGCGTGCATGCAGATCCTCAAGGCCCGCCTCTACGAGCTCGAGCTCGAGAAGCGCGAGGAGGCTCTCGACGAGATCCGCGGCCCCAAGCACGCCATCGGTTTCGGCAACCAGATTCGCAGCTACGTGCTGTATCCGTACCAGATGGTGAAGGATCTGCGCAGCGGCGTGGAGACGGGCAACGTCGAAGCGGTCCTGGACGACGGCGACCTCGATCCCTTCGTCGTGGGCTACCACCGATGGGCTACCGGCAAGGCCGAGGCGGCCGCCCCCGCATCAGACGACATCGACGCATAAGGACTATATGGGAAAGCGCATCAATATCCGCCGCATCATCCAGTCTCAATTCGTAAACGACCTGCCCATCGTCATGCTCGGCTGCGCTATCGCGGCCTTCGCCACCGACGCCTTCATGGTTCCGAACGGCCTGGCAGCCGGCGGTTTGACGGGCCTGGCCACGATCATCGCCGAGCTGGGGCGCCGCAGCGGCATCGACCTGCCCGTCGGCTTGCAGACCATCGTGATGAACGCCCTGCTGCTGCTCGTGGTCATCCGCGCCGGCGGGTTCAAGTACGCCGTGCAGACCATCACGGGCTTCGTGCTGTTCGGTTTCTTCACGGACCTGTTCGCACCCTTCGTGGTGCCGCTGAGCCATAACGACCTTACGCTCTCGGCGCTCTGGGGCGGCATCATATCGGGCCTGGGATACGGCCTGGTATTTCGGTGCGGCGCCAATACCGGTGGTTCCGATACGATCGGCCAGATCATCTCGCGAAAGAGCTCGCTGCCCGTGGGCGGTACGGTTATGGCGATCGACGTCGCGGTGTGCGCCGCGTCGGCCCCGGTGTTCTCGCTTGCCAACGCGCTGTACGCCGCGCTCGCCATGGTGGTCATGGGCTACGTGGTTGATATGGTGGTCGACGGCGGCAACAGCCAGCGCGCAGCATTCATCATCTCCGACGCGTTCGCCGATATCGAGCGGGATATCCTGCATGAGATGGATCGCGGGTGCACGCGCCTCATGGCGCAGGGCTCCTGGACCGGCAAGGACCGCCCCGTGCTGTTCTTCGTGTTCAGCAAGCGCGAGATCTCCATTATCAAGACGGTCGTGTACGAGCACGACCCCGACGCGATTCTGGTGATCACCGATGTGAACGAGGCGATCGGATACGGTTTCAAGAAGGCGGGGGAGTAGCCCGTCCGGGAGCGCATGCCGCCCGCCCGCCGTCGATGATGCTGCTAAGCGGTCCCGCGGGGCCGCTTTTTGCTAACCTGGCGCCCCGTCCCGCAGTTCCAGCGTGGTCGAGTCGCGGGCCATCCCGTCGCCTGCTGCAAACGGCAGATGGCGTCGGGGGCAATCTGCTTTAAAATGTCTCCGTACCCTGATTGTTTGGAGTGACCATGGCCGAGCCGTTCGACAACGACCTCGATCTACACGATTCCATAGAACCATCCCTTGCGCATCGCGTCGTGCGCCGTGCCGCGGGGGTCCATTTCGGTGCGCCCACGCAGGTGCTGCCCGACGACCTCGATGAGCGCGCGTCTCTGCATCGAGCCGTGCACTTCGCGTCCGCCGCGAACGTCGATGGAGAGGATGCCGCCGAGTCGACCGCATCCGTGGGCGTCGCTGTCTCCGCATCCGCCGGGGCCGATGCGCCCGAGGGCTCTACGGCGCAAGCCGCGGAGGGGCTCGTCGCCGGCCGACCGGCCGCCACCGCCACCTCGACCTATGCCGCCGCCTGCGAGCTCGTGGCCATCGCTTTGCTCGATATTGCCGAATACGACCAGGCGGTAGGGTCCCTCACGCAGGTGCTGCCCGTCGTTACGGCCGCCTATACGCAGGATGGCCGCGATGGCTGGACGCAGGCGATTCCGCAGGCTGCGGGTTCGGGCAGCCCTCTGGACGCTGCTGAGGACAAGCCCCGTCGCCGCGTGAACCGCGCGGCCGTCGCGGCCGTGGTGGTCGTGCTCGCGCTTGTCGCGGCCGTGGGCGCGTTCTTCGTGCTCGACGGGCCCGGCTATATCGCATCGATGACGGCGGAGGTCGACGAGGCCGCGGTTTCGAGCGTGCTCGAGGCCAACACGACCCTTATGGCCGGATTCGCGTCGAACGACTACGTGGCCCAGACGCCCTATGCGCTTTCCGATGTTCGCATAGAGTCCGCCGATCGCCAGGAGGACGGTTCGGTCACGGTGGACGCCACCGCCGTATTGAGCAACGAATCCTTCGTGAGCGACTGCGTGCTGCAGCTGAGCTTCGTGCATTCCTCCCAGCTCGACCGCTTCCCGTCTATCCAGGGCGTGGAGCATGCCGAAAGCCCTGATGGCGAGTGGACCGGCACGCTGCTGTCGTCCACGGCCACCACGCGCGCCATAGCCGGGGTCACGGTTGATCCGGACTTTGGGGACGGGTTCGCGCCTGCGTTCGACGAAGCCTCGCAGACGTGCACCTTCACCGCATCCTCCGGAATGGAGCTGTGGTTCGGCGCATGGAGCTACGCGACCCCGTATACCTATACGTTCGATGGCACGGCGTGGACCCGCGCCGCGGGCGATGCGACCTCGACGTTCGCTTACAACGCCGATGCCATCGCGGGATCCTATGCAGCCGGAGCGGGTGATTCCGCGCGCCTCACGAGCTTCAAGATCGTGAACTTCGACACCGAGTCCGGCACCTTCACGCTCGAGTACAAGGCTACGAGCACGGGGTTCAATCCGCAGGCGATCTCGGGTGTGATCTCGTGCGCGATGAGCGTGTCCGAGGGTTCCGAGGGCAGCGGCGACTTCAGCCAAGCCGACGGCTACGTGTATACCTTTGCCGGCGACGGCTCGAGTTCCGCAGGCGACGGCGCGGCGCACATCGAGGGCGTGTTCGGCCTCGATGGCGAGCTGTTCTTCGACTTCTCGGGCGACTACACCAAGCCCGCGTTCCTTTTCGGAAACCCCACCAACGAGACCATGTCCATCTCGGGCACGGTTTCTAAGGCGGGCTAGCGCGACCGGTCGCGAAGGCCCGTGCGGTCCGTGAGCGGCGCCGGTGGACGGCTTAACGGCGTCCCCGGCGCCGCTTCGCGTCAAAACCGTGTGTTTTAATTCACGTTTTTCATTGCGCCGCACGGCTGTTATAGTTGAAACCGTGTTAATCGCTCCCGTACATGAAGGGAAAGGCATGTCAACAGAAACGCTTAGGAACGCGTGTGTGCGCACCGACGGCGAAATCGAGCTCGTGGCCAATCGCATGCGCCGCGATATCATCGAGATGCTGGAGGCTGCGGGCTCTGGTCATCCCGGCGGATCGCTGTCCGCCGCCGACATCATGGCGACGCTCTATTATTCCGGCGTTCTCGCGTGGGATCCGGCCGATCCGTGCTCGCCCGAGCGCGATCGGTTCGTTCTGTCCAAGGGACATGTCGCCCCCGCTCTGTACGCGGTGCTGGCCCAGATGGGCTATCTCCCGCATGAGGAGCTGACCACGCTCCGCAAGCTTGGCAGCCGTCTGCAGGGCCATCCGGATTCCAACCTCTGCCCCGGCGTCGAGGTGGGTACGGGCTCGCTGGGTCAGGGCCTATCCATCGCCGCCGGCATGGCCATGGGCCTGGCGCTCGACGCCAAGGCGTCCGGCGAGGAGCCGCGTCGCGTCTTCGCGCTCACCGGCGACGGCGAGCTGCAGGAGGGCCAGAACTGGGAGGCCCTCATGTTCGCCGCCCATCGCAAGCTCTCCAACCTCGTGGTGCTGGTCGATAACAACAACCTGCAGATCGACGGCCACGTAACCGATGTCTGCAGCATCGATCCGCTCGATAAGAAGCTCCGTGCGTTCGGTTGGCACGTCATCACCTGCGACGGGCACGATGTCGCGGCTATCCGCGCCGCGCTCGCCGAGGCCGTCGCGTGCACCGCATCGCCCGCGGCCATCATCTTCAAGACCATCAAGGGCAAGGGCGTCTCCTTCATGGAGGACCAGGCAAGCTGGCACGGCAACGCGCCGAGCGCCGAGCAGGCCGCTCAGGCATTGGCAGAGATCGACGCGGTTGGCGCCCAGCTCGCGGCAGCTGCGAAGGAGGCGTAACGGTTCTTATGGCAAAAGCTACTCGTGCGGCATTCGGCCCCACCCTGCTCGAACTCATCAACGAGGGCGTCGACGTCATGGCCGTCGATGCGGACCTCGCTGGTTCCACCACGACGGCTAAAGTCGCTGCCGAATATCCGGATCGCTTCGTCGAGGTGGGTATCGCCGAGCAGAATATGATCGGCGTCGCCTCTGGCCTGGCGCTTACGGGCCGTACCGTCTTCACCGGTTCGTTTGCGGTCTTCGGCTCCGGTCGTTGCTGGGAGCAGATCCGCAACACCGTCTGCGTCTCCAACCTCGATGTGAAGGTGTGCCCCACGCATGCCGGTATTACCGTGGGCCCCGATGGCGAGACCCATCAGGCCCTTGAGGATATCTCGCTGATGCGCGTGCTTCCGCATATGCGCGTGCTCGTTCCCGCCGATTACAACGCTGCTCGCGCAGCCATTCGCTTCGCAGCCAAGACCCCCGGTCCCTTCTACGTGCGCATGGGCCGCGAAAACCTTCCCGAGGTGTACGGTGAGGACTTCGCCATCGATTCCGAGGCGTTCGCGCAGGTCGTCCGAGAGGGTTCGGACGTCTCCATCATGGCATGCGGCGTCGAGCTCGCGCACGCCCTCAAGGCGGCGGAGCTCCTGGCCGAAGAGGGTATCTCCGCCGAGGTCGTGGACATCATGAGCGTGAAGCCGCTGGACGAGGAGACCATCCTGGCGTCTGCCGGCAAGACCGGCCTCGTGCTTACCGTCGAGGAGCACAGCATCTACGGCGGCATGGGTTCGGCCGTGGCCGAGCTTCTCGCCGAGAAGCAGCCCTGCCGCGTGAGCCGCCTGGGCATGACCGGTTTCGGCCAGTCCGGCACCGCAGCCGACCTGCTCGAGCACTACGGCCTGGATGCCGCCGGCATCGCCGCACGCGTTCGCGAGCTGCTTGCATAACACGTTTCTCCATGCTTGTTGACAGCCGTTCGGGCAGGTGCCCGGGCGGCTGTTTTGCATCGCGCTAACATGGTCGCTCCTTGCAAATCCCGTGTCGCTTCTGTGCGCATGGATAGGACTTGGTAAAATAATCGAGCTCAAGAAGTTTAAACGCACGACACGAAGGAGCTCTAGTGGGTAACCACTTCCGTACATCCGGAGACGAGCAGTCCGCGTTCGCGCCGACGACGCCCGAGGGCGTTGCGGCTCCCGCCGATGCCGTTGCATCTCCGGATACCCAAGAGCAGCCTATGACGCTGCAAGAAGATCTGTTCCCCCAGACCGACATCCCGGCACCGCTTCATGCGCATGCCGCAGCCGCCGCAGAAGCCGTTTCCGATGCTTCTGCACCGGCTTCGCCCGTTGAGGCGGCGCCCTCCATGTTCAACGTCCCCTCGCCGGTGGATGCGCCCGTTTCCACGCCGTCGCTGGCGTCCATTCCGGATCCCATGGTCCCTGCTGCGGCGCCCGCGCCTCATCCCGACGTCTTCATGACGGCAGCCGGCCCGGCCGTGCCCTCCACGGACGCCGACGAGGCCCGTCAGGTGCACGATGTGGACATGGCGCTGCAAAACCCCGATTTCACGTCGGTGTTCTCGCCCGCCGATCTTGATCGCGCCGCACAGCGCCAGAAGGCTACGCGCCAGGCGGGCGTGGAGCCGGTGATTCACATCGAGCACCTCACCAAGGTATATCCCGCGCAGCCCAATAAGCCCGCTTTGGACGATGTGAACATCTCCATCTATCCCGGCGAGTTCGTCTTCCTCGTCGGCCATTCCGGCTCTGGTAAGACCACGCTGCTCAACACGCTGCTGCGCAATGTCAAGCCCACTTCGGGACGCGTGCTGGTAGCCGGTCACGACCTCATGACGATCAAGAATCGCAAGGTCCCGCTGCTTCGCCGCCAGATCGGCGCGGTGTTCCAGGACTACAAGCTCCTGCCCAACAAGACCGCGTTCGAGAACGTGGCCTTCGCGCTGCAGTGCATCGGCAAGCCCCGCGGGGTCATCCGGGCCCAGGTTCCCGAGGTGCTGCGCCTCGTGGGCTTGGCCGAGAAGATGGACATGATGCCCGACCAGCTTTCCGGTGGCGAGCAGCAGCGCGTCTCGGTGGCGCGCGCCATGGTCAACCGTCCGCCGCTGCTCATCTGCGACGAGCCCACGGGCAACCTCGACCCCGCCATTTCGCTCGGCATCATGAAGCTGCTCGAGCGCATCAACCGCACCGGCACCACCGTCATCGTGGCTACGCACGATCGCGAGATGGTCGACTCGATGCACCGTCGCGTCATCGCCCTCGAGGGCGGCCGCGTCATCCGCGATCAGGAGAGGGGAGGCTACGGCAACTATGGCTCCTTCTAATCTGGGTTATTCCCTGCAAGAGGCAGGTAGGCATTTCGTGCGCAACTGGACCACGTCCCTGGGCGCCGTCATCACGATCTTCCTGTCGTTGTTCATCATCGGTCTGTTCATCGTGGGCTCCGCGATGGTCAACGCCGTCATCGGCGACGTCGAGCAGCAGGTCACCATCACCGCGTTCATCTCGGATGATGCCTCCGACGAGGCCGTCGAGGAGTTCCAGGACAAAATCGAGGGCTGGGACAACGTGAAGGACGTCACCTTCAAGTCGAAGGAGGACGCGCTGGAGAGCTATCGCGAGAGCTCCAGCAAGGCCGATGCCACCATCAGCGCCCTCGATGGCGAGAACCCGCTGCCCCGTTCGTTCGTCATCGAGATGAACGAGCCCTCGCAGGTCGAGGGTATGGCCGAGAAGATCAAGTCCGATGAGGACTTCCGCCAGATCGTCGACGACGACGATCCGAGCGTCGACGATATCGAAGCCGATGTCGACGCCTCCGTGCTGTACGGGCAGGAGGAGGTCGGTCGCATGTTCCAGATGATCGACTACATCCGCTTGGCCGCCGTCGTGCTCGTCGCCCTGCTCACGTTCGTGTCGTTCATCTTCATCAACAACACGATTCGCCTGTCCATCACCGCGCGCCGCCGCGAGATCGCCATCATGCGCCTGGTGGGCGCTTCCAACGGCTTCATCCGCGGGCCGTTCGTGACCGAGGGCGTCGTCCAGGCCCTGCTGGGCTCCTTGCTGGCCATTGGCTGTCTCGAGCTCGTGCGCAACCTGGTTATGCCCATGGTGCAAAACGGGCTGTCGTGGATGGCTATCGAGATCCCGCTCAACGTATACCTGGCAACCTACGGTTCCCTGGTGCTCGTCGGCGTGTTCATCGGCCTCTTTGGCTCGGCCATCGCCATGCGCCGCTACCTGCGTGTCTAGCCGTCTGTGCACAATCTATGCCACGTACGGGCCGGGGGATTCCCTCGGCCCGTTTTTTGTTCGCCATCTATTACCGCGGGCTTATGGCGCTCGGCCCGGCTGCAGACCGCGGATGCCCGGGTATGCGCCGGATGGGCGCTCATCGTTCGCCTCGGGGTCGCGTGTGCCCTGTAAGGGCTCGCGATGCGCGGGGCCGCGCTTTGGGGTAGAAGGGAAGAACGTACATTTCGAGATGCCCGCTGGGGCGTCGATGACATGAAGGGGAGCTATGGGGAGAAGTCGAAAGGGAGGCCGCAAGGGTCCGATGCGGTCGAAGCGCGCGTCGGGCCTGGTTGGCGTGGTCAGGGTGTCCGAGCATGCGGGCTTCGTAGAGACGGCCGAGGGGGCCTATCGGCTGACGGGGCGCGGGCTGCGTGACGCCATGCCCGGAGACCGCGTGTACGCGAGCGTGGGGCGGGGTCCCAAGGGCGAGCGCCGCGCGGTCGTCGAGCACGTGATCGAGCGCGCGGCGTCCACCGTGGTGGGCACCTATGACGTGGCGAGCCCGCTTGGCATCGTCCGTCCGCTCGATACGCGTATCAAGCATGATTTCTTCGTGCTTCCCACCGACGATTCGCCCGCGCGCCTTGGCGTGGAGCCGGGCGATATCGTGTCGGCACGCATCGAGGTGTATCCCAACCGCGTGGAATCGGGCATCGTCACGCTCGAGCGCCGCATCGGCGACGCCACCGCGCCCGATTTGGGCATATCGTGCGTTATGGCCCGCTACGACCTTTCGGACGGCTACCCCGCATCTCCAGCCGAAGAGGCCCGGGGGCTCGCGCTGGACGTCGATGGGGCCCTGGCCGATCCGCTGCGGCGCGATATCCGCGACCGCTTCGTTATAACGATCGACCCGGTCGATGCGCGCGATTTCGACGACGCCATCTCGCTCGAGCCGCGTGATGACGGCGGCTGCTGCCTGGGTGTCCACATCGCCGACGTATCGCACTACGTCGCATGGGAGTCGGGAATCGACCTGGAGGCGCGCCGCCGCTCCACTTCGGTATACCTTGCCGACCGCGTGCTGCCCATGCTTCCCGAGCGTCTGTGCAACGACCTGTGTTCGCTGGTACCCGATGAAGACCGCCTGGCGTTTTCCGTTGACATCGAGCTTGATGCCCGCGGGCGCGTGCGCTCCTACGAGTGCTATCCCAGCGTTATCCGTTCGCGCGTGCGCCTGGATTACGGCGCCGCGGACCTGCTGCTGCGCGATGCTTCGAATCCAGTGGATGGAGATGCCGAGCCCGCTGTGGACGGGGCCGTCTGCGCGCGTGCCGCCGCGGCCGTCGAGGCGGCCGCGCGCTTCGGCGTGGACCTGCCCGCCTTCCTGGGCCGGGCTGCCGGGGTCGCCGAGGCGCGCCGGCTTCTCCGCCGGCAGCGCGGCTCCATCGATTTCGAAACCGTGGAGGTGCATGCCCTGCTGGACGAGGCCGGCCTGCCGGTGCGCATCGTGAATCGCGCCCGTACGTGCGCGACCTCGCTGGTCGAGGAGGCCATGCTTTTGGCTAACGAGTGCGTTGCCGAGCGCCTTGCCGACGAGGGCGCCGTGGCGGCGTTTCGAGTGCACGAGCCGCCGCTCGAAGACAACCTCGTGGCCGCCGCTCGAGTTTTGGTAGAGATCGGCGCGCTCGATGGCGAGCAGGCCCTCGCGCTCGAGTCGGCCGATCCGCATGCCATCGCCGCCGCGCTCGATGCGGTGCGCTCGACGCCCTACGAGGCGCTTGCCAACGCCCTGTTGCTGCGCGCCATGCAGCGCGCCCTCTACAAGCCGCGCAACGAAGGACACTATGCGCTGGGCGCGCCTGCATACTGCCATTTCACCAGCCCCATCCGCCGCTACCCCGACCTGCTCGTCCATCGCGCGCTCAAGCTTTCGCTGGCACGCGAGCATCTGGGCAGGAAGGCTGCGGCGGAGCGACGCCGCCTGCTTACGGGTACGGGCGCGCAGGCGCTCGATGCCATCGCCCCTCAGCTCTGCCGCCATGCGAGCGAGCGCGAGCGCCTCGCCGACGCCGCCGCGCACGCCACCCAGAAGATCAAGGTGGCGCAGTATTATGGCGATCGAATCGGTCAGCGCGCTTCGGGCACCATCTCGTGGATGGACCAGACGGGCATCTACGTGCGCCTGGACGACACCGGCGCCGAGGGGCTGGTGCGCCTGCGCGGCCTGGGCGGCGAGTGGTGGGAGTTCGACGAGCGCTCGCTCACCCTTACCGGGTCTTCTACCGGTACGGTCATCACGCTCGGCCGACGCGTCGCCGTGGAGGTCGCGCGCGTCAACGTGCTGCGCGGCCATCTCGACCTGACGCTTGTCGGCTTGCCGTCCGCGTCCGAATGACCTCGCCCAGCGCCTGCGCGCTGCGCTACACTACAACCTATTGCGATAAGGAGGCCCCATGGATTTCCCCATAGATGCACATGATGTCGAATATGCCGAGAACTTCTTGGCATCCGGCGATATGGCAACCGCGTTTCCGCTTCTGAAGCGTCTCACCGAGATGGTCGAGGAGTACGCAGAGACGGAATGCGTGGCAAACGACACGACCCAATGGTTCAGCTTCAACGACGCCTTCGAGCGCTTGGCATACCGACGCGTCGAGAAGGATCCGCGCGAGCTCATCCAGGTTCCCGCTCCGGTGGACCGCCTGTACAGCGCGCTCTCCTTCGCCTATATCCGACAGCAGGATTGGATCTCTGCGCGCGATGCGCTCATGCAGGCCGTGCGCTGGAACCCTATGAATTGCAACTACCGCCTCGACCTGGCCGAGATCTTCCGTGCACTGGAGGATACGCAGGAGTGGGCGTCGCTGAGCTATTCGGTGATCGAGCGCGCATCCGACGGCCGTTCGGCCGCGCGCGCGTACGCGAACCTCGGCCAGTTCTTCCTCGACGAGGATAAGCCGAGCGCGGCCGCGGGCTGCACGCGCCTCGCGGTGAGTCTTGCGGCTGCCGACCAGCGCGTGGTGCGCCTGCAGAACCGCATCATGGCCGAGCATCCCGAGGCTATGGAGGAGTCGGACGCGCATGTGATGGGCGAGCTCTCCCTGGAGGGGATCCCTACCGCCCCCAGCGCGGATATCGCCGTTTGCCTGCTTATGTGCGCCAGCGACGCTGCCCGTGAGGGCGACGCCCGGCAGGCGACCTCCCTCACCGTGCGGGCGAACAACCTTATCGGCGAGGAGGCGTGCCGTGCGTTGATCAAGCTCATCCACGAATCCGATGCCGAGCTCGCGCAGGAGCGCTCGCACGACGGCGCCGGGAACGGGGAGTAGGCCATGCCGAGCGAGAAGAAGCGCAAGACCATCGCCAAGAACCGCTCCGCGCACCATGAGTACTTCATCGACGAGACCTTTGAGTGCGGCATCGAGCTCGCTGGTACCGAGGTGCGCAGCCTCCGTGAGCGCGCCTGCCAGATCACCGATACCTTCGCGCTCATCCGCAATCGCGAGTGCTGGCTCATCGGCGTGCACATCCATCCCTATTCGCATGGATCGATCTTCAACCGCGACCCCGATCGCCGTCGTAAGCTGTTGCTCCATCGCAAGGAGATCGACTACCTGGATGGCAAGCTGCGCAACAGGGGCTACGCCCTGGTGCCGCTCGAGCTGTACTTCGATGACAACGGCCGCGTGAAGCTCCTGCTGGGGCTGGGTCGCGGTAAAAAGCTCTACGACAAGCGCGAGGATATGGCGAAGCGCGATATGCAGCGCGAGATCGACCGGGCCCTCAAGGCGCGTAGCAGATAGCGCGTACTCGCCGCCGTGACATGCTTCAGCCCATCGATTCGCTGGGGCTACGCGAGCGCGGCGGCGTTATCATTGCGGTATGCAGGGCCGTTTTGGCACGATGCCCGATCGAGAGGAGATTGGCATGGATATGACGGCGTTCTTTACCATGAGCTACGGACTGTACGTGGTGTCCGCGACAGCCGGCGACGAGCGCGCGGGGTGCGTGATCAACACCGCGACGCAGGTGACGGCGGAGCCGCCGCGTCTTATGGTGGCGGTGCACAAGGATAACTGCACGGCGCGGGTGATCAGGGAGGCCGGAACCTTTACCGTGACGGCCATCGATCAGACCGCCGACATGCCCTACATCGGCAATTTTGGCTTTAGGACGAGCGATACGTATAACAAGTTCGAGAAGTACGATGTGGCCGAGTCCGCTACGGGCGACGCATATTCCCCCGAGCATGCGTGCGCCGTGTTCGCCTGCCGCCTGGCCGATACGGTAGATGTGGGTACGCATTACCTGTTCATCGGCGACGTCGCGGAGGCGGAGCGCCTCTCTGACGAGCCGCCGCTCACCTATGCCTACTATCACAGCACGTTGAAGGGGAAGACCCCGCCCAAGGCATCGTCGTACCAGGGGTAGGCCCGTATCGGCGACGACGCGCGCCGTGTTCGATGGCGAGCGTCGGAGGATTCGCGTTTTGAGTTTCTTATGGGAAACTCTTGATTAAACGTTACCGTACGTGTAACAATAATGGCAGCCAATGGAGTTTGGAAATCGTGGTTTGCCGGGATAGCGAACCGAATCGATGGATATACTTCTACTAATGTCAATTCGCCTGCGAAAGGAAGGTTCGTCATGAGCGACGAGAAGACCTACAAGTTTGTTTGTGTTGTTTGCGGCTTCGAGGTCGAGGTCGACACCCCCGAGCTTCCCGAAGACTACGTCTGCCCCGTCTGCGGCGTCGGTCCCGATGAGTTCGAGGCTGTTGAGGAGTAACAACTCCGAAGCACATATGCTGGGGAAGCGTCCGCCCGTATGGGTGGGCGCTTTTTTAATGTGGCGGGACCGCGGCGGCGCGCGGGAGAGCTGGGATTCTCGTTGGATGGGCTACGGTTCGATCCCGGCCATGCGATGTCGAGCCTGCATACCGGACCGGCTGGCGAGGCATGGAGGCCAGGAGCCCAACATGGTTGTTGGGGCCGTGTTTGATTCCGTTGAGCGGCTCGTCCGATAGTTCGAATCGGGCCCATTGCGGACAGCGCGCACATCGTAGGCTGGTTCTTACGGGATCGCATGAGCGTGAGGAGGCCAGATGGATGCGTTTCGGATAGCCAAGGACGATGTTGACCAGATGGCGGCTTATTGGATGGCTCGAAAAGACGAGCTGATGGGGATGACGGGTGACTTCTTCGCATCCCTGATCGATCCAGCATTCGCGTATGAGGAGGAGCCGGATGATTTGATGTCGGTGCAGTTCAATATCTGCTATACCGAGTGGCTGCTCTTTGAATGCAAGCTGCTGGGTGGCTACACGCCTCTGATGGCGTATGTGGACCGACCGCCGAGCTACGTGGATACCGATGCGCTCGACAGTTTACGCGAGGTGGTGCGGACACAGTTCTTTTCGCGCTTTGCGATCCTTGAAAAGCGGAAGCGTGCCGGCATGGCGACGTTGCGCGATGTCATGGACGGACGGTGCTACGAGGTGTTCGACCCGCACCTGTGCTCGATTGATAGCTGGAAGGACGGGACGATCGCCTTGCGCATCGCACGCGTTGACGGTGTTTGGCAGACGGTGGGACAGGTGTGCATGTACGACCGCGCTCCGGAGGCTGCGACGCGGCGCGATGGCCCCGGCTGCGTCCATGAGGAGGATCGAGATACGCGGCCGTATCTGAGCGAGATGGGCTTCTTTATTCGGTTCGTATACGACGTGTTCTCGATCGACGGGCGCTACCATCATACGATGCGTCTGCGGCAGACGGATGCCGGCGCGGCGCTGCGCCGCGAGATCGAGGCGCGCCGGCATGGTCTGGACGGCCCTGCTGGTTAAGCGGGCGTGCCATAGCGCGGCGCTCCCGCTGTGATGGCATCCGTCGTGTTGGCGCCACCGCTTTTCGAGCCGGTTGCCTGCTAGCGCGTGTAGATGCTGTCGAGGGGCTGGGCCATGATCCAGTCGAGTTCGGCGTCGAGCTCGGAGATGTGCTTGGCGCGCAGGCCGTCGGCGAGTTCGCCGCGCACCATGACGTGGGTGACGTCGCGCAGGGCTGATAGGTCGTCGAGCGGGTTGCGCTGCGTGGTGATGATGTCGGCTTCTTTCCCGACCTCGATAGAGCCGGTGGTATGTCCGAGGCCAAGGAGCTCGGCGTTGCCGAGCGTGGCGCGGTGGAGCGCGAAGGCGTTGGATGCACCGGTGTAGTTGGCGAAGTAGGCGATTTCACGCCACATGTCGTACTGGGTGACATACGGGCAGCTTGAATCGGTTCCGAGGCCTATGGGGATGCCGGCTTCGAGTGCTTGGCGAGCGCTTTGGATGATGCCGGCGCAGACGATGTCGCCATTGATCTTCTGGACCTCGGTGGAGCGTGTCTTTTCGGGGTCGAGTTTGGCGAACGGCAGAGCGGGGGAGATGGTGCAGGTAAGGGATGCGGGCCGGCCGTGCAGCTGGTGGGCGCTACGTTGGTAGAGCTCGATGATCTGCGGCGTCATGGGGGCGCCGTGCTCGATGGTGTCGACGCCCGCTTCGAGCGCGACCTGAACGCCTTCGGTGCTTTCGACATGGGCCATGACGGGCAGGCCGAGGCTATGGGCGGCCCCGCATGCCGCCGCCGCGATATCCGGCTGCATGCGCAGGACGCCTGGTTCGCCGGGCTCGACTGCGTCGAACACGCCGCCGGTGACGAAGAGCTTGATGACGTCGGCGCCGCGCGCGACGAGTTCTTGGACCTGTGCGGCGGCTTCGCGGGGCGTGGTGATGATGCTGGCGAATAGCCCGGCGCCATGGCCTTGGGGAACGGTGATGCCGCAGCCGGGGGCGATGATGCGCGGTCCGAGATAGTTGCCGGCATTGATGGCATCGCGCACGGCTATGTCGCACATGAGCGGGTCGCCCGCACCGCGGAGCGTGGTAACGCCGCTGGCGAGCTGGGTTTGCGCGCTGCTTTTGAGAATGCGGCGGACGATGGCGCGGCCGAGCTTGTTGTCGAGGCGTTTCATGAGCGCGCCCGCGTTGCCCGCGGAGACGGGCTTGCCCGATCCGCACAGGTGGACGTGCATGTTGATGAGGCCGGGCATGAGGTGGGCGCCATCGACGTCGATGATCTGGGCGTCGCGCGGGATGGGCGCGCGATCGTCGGGACCCACATAGGTGATGGACCCTCGATCGACGATGACCGTGGTGTTTGGGATGGGCTGCATCTCGGGACGGCCGTCGAGTACGTTGGCATGTATGAAGGCGTAGCGGGGGGATTGGGTGGCCATGGGGTCCGAGCTTTCTCTTGGGGCTTCATCGTTGCGATTGCGTGCAGATGGCAGATACATACGTGTGGTTTAGTGTACACCCGTTGCCCATCGGGCTTGAAAACGGATGCTACGGATGCTGGAAGGGGACTTATGTACGAGGTGCTGCGCTAAGAAAAGCGGCCGTCGGTCTGCGTGAGACCGACGGCCGCTGGACGCATACGCATGCACGGAGATTATCAGGATTGTTTCTCTACCTTGGTGCCGCACTTGGGGCATGTGACGCGGATACGGCCCTTGCCGCGCGGGACGGAGAGGATGGAGCCGCAGCTCTTGCAGCGGAAGAACAGATTGTCGTTGCGCTCGCGCCACATACGCTGGGCGGTGCGCTTGGCGCGGTTGAATTCGACGCCTGCTTGCGGAGCGGCGGAGCTTGTGGAGCGGCTCGATGCCCCCGCGCCCTTGCCCTGCGAAAGGGGCGCCAGGAACGAGCCGACAGCGGGGACCTTGGCGACGAGGTCGAGGTACACGGCGTTCTCGCGCTTGCGCGCGGCGATGTTCTTGGAGAAGGCGCGGAGCAGCGCGATGATGACCACCGCCAGGGCGATCCATGTGAGAACGGACAGCTTGGAGAGCGATCCGATGAGGGCGAGCAGCATACTCAGGACGCCGAGGCCGATGGTGAGGTCGTCGACGCCGTAGCGATCTTTCATAAATTCTTGCATGAGTGGCTCCTTATACAGCGGCTAGCTTCACAGCTATACCCCATGCTACGACATATGGGCGCAAGGCGTCATCAAAAGTGCAAAACGACCATCCGCTTGGAGCGGGATGGTCGTTGTGACGATGATGCCGCCCGGGCTATTTGGCGAGCTTTTCGATGATGCGCTCGACTTCCTTGATCTTCCGGGAGCGTTCTTGCTCGGACCCCGAGGATACGGCCTCGGCGACGCAGTGCTCGATGTGCGCCTTGAGGACATCGGCGTTGATGCGGCCGATCAGCGATTGCGTTGCCATGAGCTGCGTTGATATATCGATGCAATAGCGATCGTCCTCGACCATTTTGATGATGCCGTCCATCTGGCCGCGCGCGGTTTTAAGCAGGCGCAGCGTGCGTTCGCGGTCTGCCATCATGGGCTGCCCCTATGCGACTTCGACGGAGACGATGCGGAAGGTGCTGCCCGCGGATGCGAACGCGCCGGCCAGCTCATCGGCGTGGAGCTCGCGCGCGGACTCGACGATGACGGTCTGGGTCTCATGATCGGCTTCGGCGTCGGTGACGCCGGGAAGCTTCAGCAGCTCGGTTTCGACGGCGGCGTCGCAGTGCCCGCACATGAGGCCCTCGGTAGCGATGCGGTATTCCATGATGGTTCCTTTCTTTCTACGACGGAGCCGGGTCCGTTGCCTTGTGGAGCGAAGGGCGCGCTAGGAGCGCGGCTTGAATCGGCGCAGGCGCAGGGCGTTTCCCACGACGCAGAGCGACGAGAGGCTCATGGCCGCCGCGCCGAACATGGGCGAGAGCTGCCAGCCGAGCCAGGGGAAGAAGACGCCGGCGGCCAGCGGGATGCCGAGGGAATTGTAGAACAGCGCCCAGAAAAGGTCCTGCTTGATGTTTTTGATGACGGCGCGGGACAATTCGACGGCGCGTGCGACGTCGACGAGGTCGCCGTGCATGAGGATGACGTCGGCGCCCTCTTTGGCGATATCGGCACCCGTTCCGATGGCGATGCCGACATCGGCCCGTGCGAGCGCGGGGGAGTCGTTGATTCCGTCGCCCACCATGGCGACGCGCCGCCCGGCGTTCTGCATCTCGCGCACGACGCGCTCCTTATCTTGGGGGAGCACGTCGGCGATAACGCTGGCGATGCCGACGCGGCGGGCTATAGCGTGCGCTGTGAGCTCGTTGTCGCCGGTGAGCATGAGTGCTTCGACCCCGAGGGCGTCGAGGGCGCGAACGGCCGCGGCGCTCGTGGGCTTGATTTCGTCGGCGACGGTGATCGTGCCCACGAGCTCCCCGTTTTTTGCAAAGAAGAGCGGCGATTCCCCCTCGCGGGCGAAGCTGTCGCGAGCTTGCTCGTCGACGGCGATTCCAAGGTCGGCCATGAGCCGGGCGTTGCCCGCCGCGATAGCGTTTGCGCCCTCGCGCGCCGTGACGCCCCGGCCCGGAACGGCTTGGAAGTCATCGACCGTGCGGGCGACGATGCCGCGCTCGTCGGCATAGGCCATGATGGCCTCGGCAAGAGGATGCTCGCTGCGTTTTTCCAGCGCTGCTGCGAGTTTGATCAGCCCCTTTTCGGTTATGGCGGCGGAGCCGTCCGGACGGCGCGCGGGGATGACGCGAACGACGACGGGCGCGCCCTGCGTGATGGTGCCGGTCTTGTCGAGAACGACGGCGTCGACGGACTGCAGGGCTTCGAGCGCTTCGGCCGTTTTGAACAGGATGCCCATCTCGGCGCCTTTACCGGTGCCCACCATGATGGCGACGGGCGTGGCAAGGCCCAGCGCGCATGGACAGCTGATGACGACGACGGCGACGGCCGCGGTGAGCGCCTCGTTGGCGTCGCCGGTTATGACGAGCCAGGCGACGAGCGTGACGAGGGCGATGACGAGTACGGCGGGAACGAAAACGCCGGCGACGCGGTCGGCGATGCGGGCGATGGGCGCCTTGGTGGCGTTGGCGTCCTCGACGAGTTTGATGATCTGCGCGAGTCCGGTGCCGTCGCCCACGCGCGTTGCACGGAAGGTGAACGATCCGTTCTTGTTGATGGTTGCGGCGTTTACCGGATCGCCGGGCCGTTTCTCCCGCGGGATCGGCTCGCCCGTGAGAGCGCTTTCGTCGACGGAGCTCGTTCCGTCCAGCACGATGCCGTCGACGGCGATGGCCTCGCCGGGGCGTACGAGCACGACGTCGCCGGGCTTCAGGTTGTCTGCCGGGATAGTGCGCGTGTCGCCGCTGGCGTCGACCACGGTAGCCGTCTTCGGTGCGAGGTCGATGAGCTTCTCGATCACGCCTCCCGTTTTTGACTTCGCCCTGGTTTCAAGGTATTTGCCCACGGTGACCAGGGTGAGGATCGTGCCGGCGCTCTCGAAATAGAGGTTGTCCATCGCGGTTTGCGCGGCGCCGTGCACATCGCCGCCGGCTAGCTGCTCGGCCATGAGGAGCAGGGCGTATACGGACCAGGCGATGCTCGCCCCCGATCCGATGGCGATGAGCGCGTCCATGGTGGGCGCGCGGTGGAGAAGGGATAGGAAGCCGTTTTTGAAGTACGCACGATTCGCGAAGACGATGGGGATGAGCAGCAACAGCTCCACAAGGGCGAGCGTCATGGCATGGTCGTGGTCGGCGAGAGGGGCGGGCAGCGGCCATCCGAGCATATGCCCCATGCCGATATAGAAAAGCGGGATGAGGAACACGAGGGAGACGACGAGGCGGGTGCGCATAGCGCGCGCGGTCTCCTCGAGCTTCTTCGTGGGGGATGCGGTCCGGGTGGACGCCGTGCGCCCTTGGGTTCCCGGGACCGGCTCGCGTGGTGTGGAGCCGTATCCGGCATGATCGACCGCGGAGCAGATACGCTGCGCGTCGACGAGCGAATCGTCGAAGTCGACGGTCATGGAGCCGGCGAGCAGGTTGACGGAGACGTCTGCCACGCCGTCGAGGCGGGCGACTGCTTTTTCCACGTGCGCCTGGCATGCGGCGCAGGTCATGCCGGTGACGTCGAAGGTTTCACGTGCCATCACGGCCTCCTTTCTATTGTTTACCGATGCTTACTATAGCAGACCACACCCCTAGGGGGTGTGTAGGAATGACTGCAGGCCGGCAAACGTGGGAATTGGGTGCGTATTGCGAGGCGCGCGCCGGACATGCCGTTCGCCACCATATACTAGCCGTTGGCGGAATCTGCTCCCTTGCCCCGCGCTCTGGCGCGGCTGGCAAATCTGCCCGTGCGCGGTTCGTCCTTACCGCTTGCACGTCGTTTTGATATCACGCTTACCTGCGGCTGCGCATGTGAGCCCCCAGTATGGGCGCGCCGCCGCCAGAATGGAACAATTGCATGACTGCACAGAATGAAGAGGTCCTGCAGGACACCGAGAACCTGCAGGTCGAAAACGCTGTCGATGAGACGCCCGCGAGCTTCGAGGGGCTCGGCCTCTCCGACGAGGTTCTCGCTGCCATCGAGGATCTTGGCTATGAATCCGCTACCCCCATCCAGGCGGGCGCCATCCCCCAGGTGCTCGCTGGTCGCGACCTGCTCGCCGCCGCCCAGACCGGCACCGGCAAGACGGCCGCCTTCCTGCTGCCGACGATGAGCACCCTGCCGCGCGTGAAGCGCGCCCGCGGTCGCGCGATGTCCGTGGGCTGCGGTCCGCGCATGCTGATCGTCACGCCGACGCGCGAGCTGGCGCAGCAGATCGATTCCGTATGCAAGAAGATCGCCTACCATACGCGCCATACGGCCGTGACCGTGGTGGGCGGCGTGTCGTATAACCCGCAGAAGAGCGCCCTCAGGCGCGGCTGCGATATCCTCGTGGCAACGCCCGGCCGCCTGGTCGACCTCATCGAGCAGGGCGCTTGCATGCTCGACGAGGTGCAGGTCCTCGTCCTCGACGAGGCCGATCGCATGCTCGACATGGGCTTTTTGCCCGCGGTGCGCCAGATCGTCGGTCAGACGCGCGCTGACCGCCAGACCCTGCTGTTTTCGGCGACGCTCGACGAGAAGGAAGTCGGTGCCATCACCTCGCTGGTAAACGATCCCGCCCGCGTCGAGATCGCTCCGGCCACCTCCACGGCCGAGACCGTCGACCAGTTCCTGCTGCCCGTTTCCGGCGACGCTAAGAACGGCGTGCTCACCGAGATCCTCAAGCGCGAGGGGACCGAGCGCGTCATCGTGTTCACGCGTACGAAGCGCCGCGCCGACACCTGCTGCCGCCGTTTGGAGCGCGCGGGTATTTCCTGCGCCGCGATTCATGGCGACCGCAGCCAGGCCCAGCGCGAGCGCGCGTTGAAGGCGTTCCGCCAGGGTCGTTGCGACGTGCTGGTGGCAACCGACGTTCTGGCGCGCGGTATCGACGTCACCGACGTGCGCTACGTGGTGAACTTCGACGTACCCGAGGAGCCCGTGGACTATATCCACCGCATCGGCCGCACGGGCCGCGCCGGCGAGATGGGCTGGGCGCTCACGATCGTGACTTCGCAGGATATCGATGAGTTCTTCGACATCGAGGCGCTGATGGGCAAAACCGCCGACCTGTACGACGCCGAGGGCCTCGATGTGGGCGTGGGCGCCCCCGTGGTCGATCCTGATCGCATCCCCGCCTCCAAGCCCGCGGGCAAGAAGGCCAAGAAGCGTCGTCGCGCCAAGGCCGAGGCGCGCTCCGAGCGCTCGGGCAACAGGGGCGGCCGCGGTCGCTCGGCCGATGGCGAGCGCACGGGTCGCAGCGGCGGCGCGGGCGAGCGTTCCCGCGCCGAGCGCGGTGGCCGTGCCGAGCGCGCCGCCGTAGCGGGTTCTGACGATAAGCGCTTCGAGCGTCCCGAGGGTCCGCGCGACGAGGCTGCGGCCGAGGCTCCCAAGCCCTCGCGCCGCAAGCGTGCGGGCAAGACGCGCGTTCGCGCAGAAGAGGCGACGACGGCGGAGCGCGCCGAACGGCCGCGCAAGGAGGGCCGTCCGTCCGGTCGCGGCGGTCGCTCCAAGGGCGCCACGAGCGGTCCCGCGCTGCGCGCCCGGGCAGCCGGGGTGTATTTCGGCGAGGCCGAACAGGACGGCGGCCGTGCTCGCGATGAGCACCGTCGTTCCGGCAACGACCGGTCCCGCTCCGAGCGCGGTCAGCGCTCGCGCGGCGGATCTCGCGGTAAGCGCGACGCCGGCGGATATCGCTCCGATCGTCCGAATCGCACGCGCAACGGCGAGGAAGTGCTGGCGTCTCCGCGCGATAAACGCGATACGTGGCGCAATTACGACGAGCCGAGCGAGCGGCGTGGTCGCGGCGGCGCCCGCGGCGGGCGCGCCGGCGGTCGCGACAACCGCGGCAGCTATGCCCCGCGTGGCGGCAGCCGCCGCCCGGGGGACCGCGGCGGACGTCGATAGGCTATAGACCGTACGGCCGGATAGGGCGCGCCCTATCCGGCCGTTTGCGTCTTCGGGTGCGACGTCGGCTGCCATTTCGTGTCAACCTATCGCGCCTTGGGGTATTCTCATCGCAGCGAATCATACGGGGAAAGGGGCATTATGGATTTCGAGTGCCGGGACGGTCGCCACGCGCCCATGCCCTCCGAGTCGGATGGCGGGTCCGTCCACGAGGGTACGGCGCCTGCCTCGCGCGCCCGCGCCTTCATCGCCTGGACGCTTGCCGTAGTCGGCACGACGGCGGCCGTGTTGGGCGCTATGGGCGTCGTCAGCGTCCTGGCCGCGATGCTCGCCACGTGTGTGATGGACGGCGCCGTCTCCGTTTCGGCGGATACGCTCGATCCGTTCGCCATGGATATCGGCGTGCTCGTCGCCCAGCTTTCGGTCATTGCGATCACGCTGCCGTGGTGGCGCCAGGTGCTCGCGCGTTCGCTCGTAAGCGCTCGTTGCCGCTCCTTGCCGCGGAGGTCGACTGCCGATGTGCTTCGCACCTGGGTTTCGCTGCTGCTTTTGGGGCTCGGCCTCCAGGTGGTCATCAGTTTGCTGCTCACCCTTGTATCGCTGATCGCGCCGGTGCTCATCGAGGATTACAACGAGCTGATGGAGGATGCCGGCATCGGCGTGTTGAGTCCGCTTAACGTCTTGACTACGGTTATCCTAGCCCCCGTGTCCGAGGAGATCGTATGTCGCGGCATCCTGCTTGAGTACGGTTTGCGGGCGGCGAGCCCCGTATGGCGCTCGCGCGTCGGCGCGCGCGACACCTCCGTGGGCGCGGTCGCGTTCCTAGCTGGCAATGCGCTGCAGGCTGCGGCGTTCGGCTTCATGCATCTCAACATCGTTCAAGGTGCATATGCGTTCGCGCTTGGCTTGATCTTGGGTTGGGTGTATTGGAAGACGGGTAAGCTGCGCTACGCCGTCGGCCTGCATCTGGCGGTGAACGCGTCATCGTTCCTGATCGACCCGCTGTTCGAGCTGAGCGCGTGGCTGCCCGAGTTGGTGGGGACGACGTGGTTCCTGGTGATCGGCATGGGTTCCCTGGTCGGCGGTGCGTTGCTGTTCGCGCGCGTCTGGTGCTCCGGCGCCCCTGCCGCCCCCGCGTCTCCCGTCGCTTCGCTCGACGGCGCATCGACCGGTGAGCAGCCGGCCCCTGTCGCTTGCAACGAGGACGTGCTCGGCCCAGAGTGATGCCAGGGGAGCGGGTCCGCCTGCCGCGCGCCTACCCCTTGCTTGCGAATGATTTCGGCCCGGCCGCCTTCCGTCCGATCGTGACGAAGGACGGCGGGGCCGTTTTTAATGCCGGTTGGCGCCCTGGCGGCCCTGTGCGGCGCGGTTGCGCGCGTGCGGGTTGGTGCCCGCCGCGCCCTTGCCCGTGCGCCCGTAGGCGCCGCCCTTGCCGGCTGCGTTGCCGCCCGCATGCCCGTATCCGCCGCGTTTGCCGCCGTCGCGCTTCTTGCCCGTGCCGCCCTTGGATCCGGAGCCCGCCGGTGGGACGGGGCGGATCAGGCACTTGGGTCCGTAGCCGATGAGGTCCTCGCGCCCGGCGCGCAGCAGCGCCTCGCGCACGAGCTTGTAGTTCTCGGGCTTGCGGTACTGGATGAGCGCGCGCTGCATGGCCTTCTCGTGCGGGTCGCGCGGGATATAGACGTTCTCCATGGTGCGCGGGTCCACGCCGGTGTAGAACATGCAGGTGGACATCGTCGACGGCGTGGGGTAGAAGTCCTGCACCTGCTCGGGCATGTAGCCCATGTCGCGCACGGCGCAGGCCAGCTCGACGGCCTCCTTCATGGTGGAGCCCGGATGGCTCGAGATGAGGTAGGGGACCACGTACTGCTTGAGGCCGTACTCGGCCGAGAGGCGCTCGAAGCGCTCGACGAAAGCGTCGTAGACCTCGCGGCGCGGCTTGCCCATCACGGAGAGGACGGCGTCGCTGACGTGCTCGGGTGCCAGGCGCAGCTGGCCGCTCACGTGGTGCTGCAGGAGCTCCACCAGGAATTTGTCGCTCGCGTCGGCCATGGTGTAGTCGAAGCGGATGCCGCTTCGTACGAAGACCTTCTTGATGCCGGGGATCTGCCGCAGGTCGCGCAGGAGCTCGGCGTACTCGTCCTCGTTCGTGTCCATGTTGCGGCAGACGCTCGGCCACAGGCAGCGGCGGTTCTTGCACACGCCGTGGGTGAGCTGCTTCTTGCAGGTGGGCTTGAAGAAGTTGGCGGTGGGGCCGCCCACGTCGTTGATGTAGCCCTTGAACTCGGGGTCGCGCGCGAGCGCTTCGGCCTCGCGGATGATGCTCTCGCGGCTGCGGACCTGCAGCATGCGGCCCTGGTGGAAGGCGAGCGCGCAGAAGGAGCACTCGCCGAAGCAGCCGCGGTTGCTGGAGATGGAGAAGCGGATCTCGTCGAACGCGGGGATGCCGCCGGCCGCGTCGTAGTCGGGGTGCCAGTGGCGCGCGTAGGGCAGCTCGGCCACCTCGTCCATCTCGGCGGTGGTGAGGGGCGCCGACGGTGGGTTCTGCACCACGTAGACGCCGTTGGGGTACGGCTCGACCAGGCGCCCGCCGGTGATGGGGTCCATGTTCTGCTGCTGGATGTTGAAGCTGTGCGCGTAGGCGAGGCGGTCCGCCTCGAGCTCGTCCCAGGAGGGGAGCAGCTCGTAGTCGTAGACCTCGTCGAGCGCGCCCGCGCCGCTCGTGCGGTAGGCGGTGCCGTCCACGTAGGTGATCTGGCTCGCGGGCAGGCCGCCGGCCAGCGCGTCGGCTATCTCGACGATCGCGTGCTCGCCCATGCCGTAGATCAGCAGGTCGGCGCCGGAGTCGAGCAGCACGGAGCGCTTGAGCTTGTCCTGCCAGTAGTCGTAGTGGGCCAGCCGCCGCAGGCTCGCCTCGATGCCTCCGATGATGATGGGCTTGTCCTTGTACGTGCGGCGGATGAGGTTGCCGTAGACCGTGACGGCGCGGTTGGGGCGCGCGCCCGCACGTCCACCGGGGGTGTAGGCGTCCTCGTGGCGCGGCTTCTTGTTGACGGTGTAGTGGTTGACCATCGAGTCCATGTTGCCCGCGGAGACGAGGAAGCCCAGGCGCGGCTCGCCCAGCGCGGAGATGCTCGCGAGGTCGGTCCAGTCGGGCTGGCAGATGATTCCGACGCGATATCCCGCGTGCTCGAGCACGCGCGAGATGATGGCCATGCCGAAGCTCGGGTGGTCGACGTAGGCGTCGCCGCAGACGTAGACGAAGTCGCAGGCGTCCCAGCCGCGCGCGTCCATGTCCGCGCGGGAGACGGGCAGGAAGGAATCGCGGGCGGGGCGGCCCTTGGGATGCACAGCGCGGCTGGCTGCGGGCTGCTTTTGCTGCGGTCCGCGCACGCCACGACCGTTGGCGTTCGCGGCCCGTCCCTGCGGGGCCGGGCCGTCGGGGCGTGCGCCGCCCGCGTGTCCGCGTGCGGTGTCGGCCTTAGGGCCCGCGGTTCGCTTGGGGCTCTTTTTGGGAGCGGAGGACGCGTGCTTATGGGAATGCTTGGACATGCTGCTCGCTTTCGTAGGAGTCGATCGCGTCCAAGCATACGCTATGCACGGGTCCCGCCATCGCTGCGGGGCCCAGGTCGATTCATAAACCGCAATTGCGGATCCCTCGGCTTGGCTCCGGTTTCTCCATGCGGCCATGTGGGCCGTGTGGCCCATCCAGCCTGTGCGGCCCGTTCGGCTAGCGGCGGGAGGCGCTCAGCCGCTGAAGTGCGGGCGGCAGCTCGTGGAGGGTGGGAAGCACTTCGGTGCAGAGGGCGCGGATCTCGGGCGTGGGCTCGTTGTAATCGGGCACCATGAGCACGCGCATGCCCGCCGCGGCTCCCGCGCGCACGCCGTTGAAGGAGTCCTCCACGGCGATGCAGCGTGCGGGATCGACGTGGAGGCGGTCGGCGGCGACGAGGTAGACATCGGGGGCCGGTTTGTGGTGCTGGATATCCTCGTCGAATACGGCGACGTCGAAGAGGCCCATGAGGTCGAAGCGCTCCATGCTGGCGACGGCGCGATCGCGCACGCTCGAGGTGGCGAGGGCGACGGCCGCGCCGGTTGCGCGCGCGGCGGCGACGGCTTCGGCGGCGCCGGGTTTGAGCTCGAGTTCGTCTTCCCAAGTGGCCTCGAAGATCTCGTGGCGACGGTCGAAGAGGCGGACCGTGAAGTCCGGATCGCCGAACTCCTCGTCGATCATTTTCATGGCGTTGGGAATGCTGCAGCCTACGAAGGCGTGCAGGATGTGTTCGGGAATGACGATATCGAAGTCGCGTGCCGCGGCGCGCCACGCCGCCTGGCTCACCTGCTCGGTATCCACGAGCGTGCCGTCCATATCGAAGATGACTGCCTGCATGCGATCGCTCCTTATATCGTGTTTTCACTGCATGGTAGCAGCTCGGGCCCGATCGCGTGGTCTCTCCGAGGGCGCGGGGCGCAATCTTGCCGACTTTTCCCATCGAATTTGAAAAACTCAGAGTAGCCAAGCAATCAGTAAGAAGAGAATGCCAGCTCATGGAATAGGAGCGAGCTTGTCATGCGGGGTAGTTTCGGGAGTTGATGGGAAAAGTCGGCAGGATTGCACATTGCTGCGGCGATGCCCCTCTACTCTCGTTCCCCCGCGCCGTCGCCGACCTCTGCGCCGCGCGCTATTCGATGGGTGATTTCGATAGCGGCTATAAGCATGCGCCATGATGGGCTCCAGGTCTCGCCGACGTGCGAGCCTAACGGAAATCAAACGCCAATCTCCAACGTGGTGGCGCCGCGTTTCTGGAGCTCCGATCTTCCCGCCGGCGCCATCGTCGACACGCCCTTCGATTTTGCCGTGACGTCTCCCGTCCTCACTCTTTTGATGGTTTCCCCTTATGTATCCATCGTGCACCTCGCGCTTCTCATCTATGAGTTCGTGGGGACGTTTACCGTCTTCGCGCCGAGTCCCGAACTTGAAGAAATCTACCAGGAGGCGATAGGCGGCATAAGAAGAATCTCGTTGGATGATTGGCACCGAGTCGCTTGCGATGTCATTGCCAAGGAGCGCGGCATCGCTGCCGACCGGAGCGGGAGTGCCGCCGGGAGCGATCTCTGGAGCCGTCCGGCGCTCCTTACCCTCGATGAGCTCGATGCGTTCATCGAGTCGAACGCGGGGATGCATGGAATCAAGAACCTTGCTCTTGCCAGGAGGTATGTTACCGGCGTGACAGCCAGTCCGTTCGAGGCGCGCGCATCGGTCCTGCTGGCTTCTTCGCGGGCCCTTGGCGGGGCGGGTTTTACGGGCGTGCGGAACAACGTGAGAATCGACCTCGATGCAGACGCGCGGAAGATCTGCGGCTCCTCATATGTAAAGGGCGACTTGGTATGGTCGGCGAGGGCTGGAAGGCCGCTTACGATCTTGGAGTGCCAAGGCGCGCTGGTTCATGGTGGATGGGGTGCGGCGGCAGCGGACGATGATCGGGCGCTCGCGCTGGAGAACATGGGGGCCAAGGTGGTGCGCGTCACATATCGGCAGATTTCCGAGGAGCGTAGATGCGAGATCTTGATTTCGCACCTTGCGGAGATCCTTGGGGTCCGCCGCCGAACCATCGGCCTCGGCTCGAGCGCGCGCCGGTCCGCGGCGGCCCATGGCTAGACCGCGGCGGGCCGGCGCGCGTGGATCGCTACAGCAGGCTGCCGTAACGGCGGACGTAGATCGCCTTGACGGCGCCGCACAGCAGCAGATAGAGCGCCATGCAGGCGAGCAGCAGGCCGAAGAAGGGCAGCGGCAGCGGCTGCAGACCGAGTGCTGCGTTGAGGCCCGGGACGTAGGGCAGGGCCGTGACCAGCGCAACGCCGCCCACGGTGAGCGCGGTAAGGGAGGCCGCCGGCTTGCTGCCGATAAAGGGTACGTGCTCGGTGCGCAGCATGTGCAGCACGAATGTCTGGGTCCACATGGACTCGACGAACCAGCCACTCTGGAAGACGGCGGCGAACAGGGCGATCTGCGCCGGGCTGGCCAGCTCGGCGAAGGGCGCCCCGACCACGAGGGGGCAGATGAAGAAGAACATCGCCGCGTAGGTGAGGATGTCGAAGACCGAGCTGGTGGGACCGAGCCACAGCATGAACGATACGATGGACTTGGCGTCCCAGGTCTTGGGCTCGCGCAGGAACTCGTCGTCGACGTTGTCCCAGGGAATCGCCGTGCAGCTGATGGTGTACGCCACGCCCAGCAGCAGGAGCTGCAGGGCGGTCATGGGCAGGAAGGGGAGGAACGCGCTGGCGACCAGCACCGAGAACACGTTGCCGAAGTTCGAGCTCGCGGTGGTCTTGATGTACTTGATGGTGTTGCCGTAGGTGCGGCGGCCCTCCATGATGCCGCGGCCGAGCACGAGCAGGTCCTTCTTGAGCAAGATGATGTCGGCGCTCTCCTTGGCGATGTCGACGGCGGTGTCGACCGAGATGCCGCAGTCGCTGGCGCGCATGGCGGCCGCGTCGTTGATACCGTCGCCCATGAAGCCAACGGTGTGCCCACCGCGCTCGCGCAGCACGCTCACCACGCGCTGCTTCTGCAGCGGAGAGAGCTTGGCGAAGAGCTGCGTGCGCTCGGCGCGCTCGGCGAGCTCGGCGTCGTCCAGTGCGTCGACCTCGTTGCCGAGCAGCATGTTGGAGGGGTCGATACCCACCTTGTGGCAGACCGCCGCGGCGACGCCCTCGTTATCGCCGGTGAGGACCTTCACGTTGACGCCGTATTCGGCCAGCGTCGCCACGGCGGCAGCGGCGCTCTCCTTGGGCGGATCGAGGAACGCCAGGTATCCGATGAGGACCATGTTGGATTCATCGGCAGTCGAGAAGGCGCCCGCCGGGCGCGGGTCGGTCTTTTGAGCCACCGCTATGACGCGCATGCCCTCGTCGTTGAAGCCGTGCACGCGTTCGATGACAAGCCGGCGCAGCTCGTCGGTGAGCGGCTGCACGCGGCCGTCGTACTCCACGCCGGTGCAGACCCCGAGGACCTCCTCGACCGCACCCTTGGTGATGAGCTGCGTTTTGCCCGCGGCATCGGCCACGACGACGCTCATGAGGCGGCGCTCGAAGTCAAAGGGGATCTCGTCGACCTTGGTGTAGCGGCTGTCGATGCCGGCGTATGCGGCTTCGACGGCGGCGAGCTCGTCCATCTTCTCGATCACCGCGACGTCGATGAGGTTCTTCAGGCCGGTCTGGTAATAGCTGTTGAGGTAGGCGTGGCGCAGGACGCGGTCGTCATCGCGGCCCATCACGTCCATGTGGCGCTCGAGGATGACCTTGTCTTGGGTGAGCGTGCCGGTCTTGTCCGTGCACAGCACATCCATGGCGCCCAGGTTCTGGATGGCGTTGATGTTCTTCACGATGACGTCGTGGCGCGACATGGTGGTGGCCCCGCGCGCAAGGCACGTGGTCACGATCACGGGCAGCATCTGCGGGGTGATTCCCACGGCGATGGAGATCGAGAACAGAAGCGCATCCAGCCAGTCGCCCTTGGTGAGGCCGTTCACAACGAACACGATGGGGCACATGATGAGCATGAACGCTACCAGGACGCGCGAGACGGCTGCGACGCCCACGTCGAAGCTGGTGCGCGCGGGCTTGGTGTCGAGCGCGCGGGCGACGCGACCGAGATAGGTGTGGCCGCCGGTGCAGAGCACGAGCGCGGTGGCGGAGCCGCTCTGCACGGTCGTTCCCGAGAAGGCGATGTTGGTGCAGTCGTCGATGGCGAGCGCGGTACCGCGGCCGTGGTAGGGGACCTCGACGGCGTCGGCCGTCTTCTCGACCGGCTCGCTCTCGCCGGTGAGGGCGGCCTGCGTGATGAAGAGGTCCTTCGCGGCGATGATGCGCACGTCGGCGGGGACCATGTCGCCGGCGGAGAGGCGCACGATGTCGCCCGGGACGACGTCCTCCATGGGGATCTCGGTGCCCGCCGGGCCGTCGCCCTCGCGTACCACGCAGCAGGTGGTGGTGACCATGTCTTTCAGCGCGCTGGCGGCGCTGACGCTCTTGGCTTCCTGCGTGAAGCGCAGCACGCCGGAGATGATCACCATGATGCCGATGATGATGGCGGTGGAGGGGTCGGCCTCGCCGGCGGGTGCGAGGATGACGTTGGTGTAGAGCGAGATGCCTGCGAGGACGGCGAGGATGAGGGTGAAGGGGCTCACGAAGGATTCGGCGAGGCGCTTCAGCGCGCTGTCATGCTGCTCCTCCTCGACGATGTTCTTGCCGTAGGCGCCGGTGAGCTCGGCGGCGAGCGTGGGATCGAGGCCGTGCTCGCCGGTCCCGAACTGGGAGAAGAGCTCGCGGGGCTCGTGCGTCGCGGCGAACACGACGAGGCGGTCGAGCTCGCTGGTCTGGATGGTCTGCTTCTGGTTGCGCAGCTGGTGGAGCTGGTGGATCGTGCGCGTCAGCTTGGACATATCGCACCTCCTGTCGATGGGGCCTTCCGGATCGGGGGCCGTGTTGCCAAGGGAGGGTTGGAGTATGCCGCCGGCAGCCATGGTGCATGGGTCCGGCATGCTCGAACGAGGCCCGTGGGGCCGTTCGCGCGTGCCGAAGCTATGCGATGAGGGCGCGCCGAAGGGGCGTGCGCTCGGTATGGCGTGCTTGATGCGCCGTGCTATGGATCGATGTGCTGGGTTGGGCGCGCTCGTCGAGCGCGGGGTGCCGTGCCGTTAGAGCGGCAGGCCGTTGGCCCGATGTGCCCGCCCGGCGCGCAATCGATAGCGCGTCGCATTGCGGCTACTATGACTGGGAACGCTATCCATGGTGCACCTCCTTGCGGGCGGGGCTCGTGGCCGTTTAATTTAACCGACACGAATTATAGGTTTGGCGAGGGCGCCGTCAACGTCTACAAAACTCTTTCATGAATGTAAGGGAATTGTCGGGTGCCCGGGACGCTTTGTCATTAAATATGGCGCATGGATGTTGCGGGCGCTCGCGCCCGTGCCGTACCCTGGGGAGGCTGGCTTGTTTGATGAGCCGGCAGAGTGGCGAGGGAAGGGGTCGCGTGCAGCGGGCGAAGCAGGTTTCGGAGTCTATCGAGCTGGGGATCATCCTGGCGCTGGTGGGCGGCTTCATGGATGTGTATTCCTATATGGGCCGCGGCGGCGTGTTCGCCAATGCGCAGACGGGCAACATCTTGTTGACGGGCGTCCATCTTTCCCAGGGGGAATTCGGCTTGGCTGCAAGCTTCCTGCTGCCCGTCCTCTCCTTTGCCGTCGGTATCATGGTGAGCGACCTGGTGCACGTACGTTTCGCGAGCGCGATCCACTGGCGACAGGTGACCGTCGTCGCCGAGGCGCTTATCTTGCTGGGCGTGGGGTTTATCGATGCACGGTACAACCTGGCGGCGAACTGCCTGACTTCCCTGGCATGCGGCATGCAGGTCGAGAGTTTCCGCAAGATCCACGGGCGCGGCGTGGCGACCACGATGTGCATCGGCAACCTGCGCAGCGCGCTGCAGAACGTGGATGATTACATCATCACCCACAAGCGCGGGTTCCTGGTGAACGGCCTGCTGTATTTCGGTGTGATCGTGTGCTTCGTGGCCGGTGCGATCTTGGGCAACTGGTGCTTGGAACGATTCGGCCTACAGGCTATCTCGCTGTGCTCGCTACTGCTGTTCGTGGCGTTCGTCTTGATGTTTTCCGATCGCGAAGCGAGAGGGGCCGATGCGCTGTAGCCCCGCATCGGCGCGGCGCGTTTGCGGGTATCATGGTGCTAGCGCGGACCGTGCCGCCGACGCTGCCGGCGGGCGTGCTCCGTGATTCCGTGCAAGGAGGCACATCATGGCAAACCGTATCGTTCTCAACACCATCTCCTATCATGGCGCAGGCGCCATCAAGGAGATCCCCGGCGAGCTCCAGCGCCGCGGTTACAAGAAGGTCTTCGTCTGCACCGATCCCGACCTGGTGAAGTTTGGTGTCGCCACCAAGGTGACCGACCTTCTGGATGAGGCCGGCATCGCCTACAGCGTCTACTCCGATATCAAGCCCAACCCCACCATCCAGAACGTCGTCGATGGCGTCGAGGCCTTTAAGGCCGCCGAGGCGGACTCCATCGTGACCATCGGCGGCGGCTCCGCCATGGACACCGCCAAGGCCATCGGCGTGATCATCACCAATCCCGAGTTCGCCGACGTGCGCAGCCTCGAGGGCGTCGCCCCCACCAAGAACCACGCCGTGTTCACCATCGCCGTGCCCACCACCGCCGGCACCGCGGCCGAGGTCACCATCAACTACGTCATCACCGACGTCGAGAAGGTCCGCAAGTTCGTCTGCGTCGACACCAACGACGCCCCCGAGGTCGCCGTCGTCGACCCCGAGATGATGGCCACCATGCCCGCCGGCCTCACCGCCAGCACCGGCATGGACGCGCTCACCCACGCCATCGAGGGCTACACCACCCAGGGCGCCTGGGAGATGTCCGACATGTTCCACCTCAAGGCGATCGAGCTCATCTCCAAGAACCTCCGCGACGCCGTCGCCGAGGCCAAGAGCGGCGTTCCCGGCTCCGGCCGTGAGGGCATGGCGCTCGCCCAGTACATCGCCGGCATGGGCTTCTCCAACGTCGGCTTGGGCGTCGACCACTCCATGGCCCACACGCTCTCCGCGCACTTCGACACCCCGCACGGCGTCGCCTGCGCCATGCTGCTGCCCATCGCGATGGAGTTCAACAAGCCCGTCGTGACCGAGCGCCTGGCCAAGGTCGCCGAGGCCATGGGCGTCGACACCACCGGCATGAGCACCGACGAGGCCGCCGACGCCGCCATCGCCGCCGTCAAGCAGCTCTCCGTCGACGTCAACATCCCCACCGTCTGCGAGGCCATCACCGAGGAGGAGCTCGACACGCTCACCCGCGACGCCATGGCCGACGCCTGCTTCCCGGGCAACCCCCGCGAGGCTTCCTACGACGACGTCATGGGCATGTTCCGCCAGATCATGGCGTAGCTCGCTGAATCTCGATAAAGCGCATTCGGGCCTCGGAGTCGCGACTCCGAGGCCCTTTTACATCTGGTGCCCGATAGGGGTGCGCCTGGTTTTGAAAGACGGGATTCGAACAGCCAGACGGGGCCGCGTCGCTAGGCGAGGGCGCGTACGGCTGTTCCACCGCCCAAGACGATGTCGCCCCGATACGCAACGACCGCCTGGCCCGGCGCGATGGCGCGCTGCGCCGCTTCGAAGAGCAGGACCATCTCATCGTCGTGCCGGCCCCGCATGAGGCGGGCTTCCTGGTCTGGTTGACGATAGCGGACCTTCGCGCAGACCGCGATGCCCGTGTCGCCGGCGGCGTCGAGGGCTGCCTGCGCTTCGCGGGCCGGCACGCTCCAGGTCCAGTCGCATGCCACGAGCCCGCTGGCGTCGAGGTCCTCGCTCTCGCCAAGTACGACGGTGTTGGAGGCGGCGTCGATGCTCGTGACGAACACGGGGTGCGCCATGGCCACGCCGAGTCCCTTGCGCTGGCCGATCGTGTAGCGAATCGCGCCGTGATGGGTGCCGAGGACATCTCCGGCGGCATTGACGATGGGGCCATCCGGCAGCTCGCGACCGCGTCGGCGTTCGATGAAGCGGGCGAAGTCGTTATCGGGTACGAAGCAGATGCCTTGGCTGTCGCCCTTTTTTGCGATGGCGAAGCCCTGTTCCTCAGCGATGCGGCGCACGTCGGTCTCTTTGATGAGCCCTCCAAGCGGGAAGAGCGTACGCGCGAGCTTGTCAGGTGTGAGCGTGTAGAGGAAATAGCTCTGGTCCTTGGTGGCGTCGGCCGCTTTGGCGAGGAGCGCGCTGCCGTCGTCGTCGCGCTCGATGCGCGCGTAGTGGCCCGTGGCGACGTAGTCGCAACCCAGTTCATCGGCGATCTCGAAGAGCCGCCCGAACTTGAGGCTGCGATTGCACAGCACGCAGGGATTCGGGGTGAGCCCCGTCTCGTAGGCGCTCACGAATCGCTCGATCACGTCGCGGTCGAATTGCTCGCGGCAGTCGATGACGCGGTGCTCGATGCCGAGCTGCGCGGCGAGCGCTGCGGCGTCGCGGATATCGCGCTCGTTATCGCAGGCGCGTTCGGAATCGCGACCGGCCGTCGCGCCGTCGTAGAGGCGCATGGTGGCGCCGATGCACTCGTAGCCCTGCTTGAGCAGCAGGTGCGCGGTGACGCTCGAGTCGACGCCGCCGCTCATGGCGACGAGGACGCGGGAGCGAGGTGCGCTGGCAGCGGACATGGGGTTCTCCTTGACGTGGTTGGAGTACGGGCACGAGGGATCGCGCGCCGGGACGTGAAGTTATTAGTGTATCGCGGCGCGCACCGCGCGAGGTCCGTTATGAGAAGAGCGGTGTGGAGAGGTAGCGCTCGCCGGTATCGGGGAGCAGGGCCACGATCGTCTTGCCGGCGTTTTCCGGGCGACGTGCCAGTTCGAGCGCCGCCCATGTTGCCGCACCGGACGAGATTCCAACCAGCACGCCCTCCTCGCTGCCCAGGCGCCTGCCCGTGGCGAATGCATCGGCGGCTTCGACAACGAGCACCTCGTCGTAGATCCGCGTGTCGAGGACCTCGGGCACGAAGCCCGCGCCGATTCCCTGGATCTTATGAGGGCCCGCCTGGCCTTGCGTGAGAACGGGGGAGTCGGCCGGCTCCACTCCCACCACGCGGATAGCGGGGTTTTGCTGTTTGAGATAGGTGCCGACGCCGGTGATGGTTCCGCCGGTCCCGATACCCGCGACGAAGATGTCTACGGCGCCGTCGGTGTCGCGCCAGATTTCGGGGCCGGTGCCGGCGACGTGCGCGGCGGGGTTGGCGGGGTTCTCGAACTGGCCGGCGACGATGCTCCCGGGTATCTGGCGTGCGAGCTCTTGGGCCTTGGCGATGGCCCCCTTCATGCCGAGCGCGCCGTCGGTGAGCACGAGCTCGGCGCCGTAGGCGCGCATGAGCTGGCGTCGCTCCATGCTCATGGTTTCGGGCATGGTGATGACGAGGCGGTAGCCGCGCGCGGCCGCAACGCTGGCAAGGCCGACGCCGGTGTTGCCCGACGTGGGTTCGATGATGGTGTAGCCGGCGTGGGGGGCGATGTCTCCGCGTTCCTCGGCGGCGTCGATCATGGCTCGCGCGACGCGGTCCTTGACCGAGCCGGCGGGGTTGAAGTACTCGAGTTTCACCAGGACGCGCGCCTGGAGGTTCTCGGCCGCCTCGATATGCGTGAGCTCGAGGAGCGGGGTGTTGCCGATAAGCTGGTCGATGCTGGTGTAGACCTGTGGCATGGCGACTCCTTTTGATGCAACCCATAATATTGATGGGAAAATGCTGGATAAATTGGAACTAGTTAACCATGAATATTCGGCTCGTCAAGAGTATATGCACGTGTAAAGCGATTTGTTTCAAATTTGCAACCAGGATTCGATGGGCGGCTCACAGGCGCAACGAGCGGGCAATCGCACACCCCCTTGCGTTACCGCACGTCAGCAGCATGTTTTCCATCACCGTCCGTCGTTGAAAACCGTCCAGTCGTGCCTTTGATTGCGTTCGGATATTCGCCATTTGATACACGTCTGTTACCATAAATCCACCATTCACGTCGGGAGGAGGTGGTTACATGTTGGTATCCACGAAGGGTCGGTACGCCCTGCGCGTCATGGTTGATCTGGCCGAGCACCAGGGGGACGGGAGAATTCCCTTGAAGCAGATCGCCGATCGTCAGGACGTATCCGAGAAGTACCTGGAGAACATCTTGTCCACGTTGGTGCGCAACAAGGTGCTCACGGGCATGCGCGGCAAGGGCGGTGGCTATCGTCTCACCAAGGACCCGTCCGAGTTCACGGTGGGGCAGATCCTGCGTCTGACCGAGGGCACGTTGGCTCCGGTTGCCTGCTTGAACGGGACGTGCGGCGCCTGTCCCCGCACCGATGAATGTCCTACGGTAGGGATGTGGACGCAGCTCGATACGCTCATCTCGTCGTATCTCGATGGAGTGACCATCGAGGATCTACGTTGCGCCCCGCGTGGGCTGGATTACGCGATCTAGGGAAGGTTCGCGCGTTTTTGCGAGGTTCGGGGGTGCCCGGTATGTCTGGCACCCCCGTTTTTACGGCACGTTGCCGCGGCCGTGCGATGCGGGGCGATATGCGGGCGCGGCTCGTCCGGGCCCTCGCCGTCGTGGTCTGCTGGTGCGCGGGCGTTCTTCCGGAATCGTCGTCTCGACGGCCGGTCGATAGGCCATGCCTGCCGCGCCGTGTGATTGTCTAGGAGAAATGAACGCCGTTCGCTTGCGGGCCGACACCGCTCGTGCGGGGTTGCGCCGCGTTGTTTGAGGCAGGGCGGGCTCCGTACTATAACTTGTTGTATCTGCAGCGTTTTTGAGGCTGCGGTTTTGACAAGGCAGGCCGTGGCGCGCGCCCGGCCGAAAGAGGACGGGGGATCGCATGAGAACAGTTGCCAACTCTCGATGGTGGAAGGGAGCGTTGCTGGTAGTCGCCGTGCTCCTGTGCTGCACCGTCGCATATGCGCCGTTGCGCGCGTGGGCTGAGGCGCGGGCGGCGGGCGTCGACGTGATCATCGACGATACCGATCCCCGTTGGAGCTACTCAGGAGGCGGCGCCAACAACGGCGGATGGACCGGTGGCGGGTCGGGAGATGCCGCGAGCACCGAGCATTGGTCCAATAGCGTGGGCGCTACGGTCGACATCTCCTTCGAGGGAGACGGTCTCGAGCTGTACGGCATCAAGGCGCCGAACCATCGCTTCATCAAGGTGGCCGTCGACGAAGGCGATCCCGTGGAAGCGGACTGCTATGCTGCGTCCCGTGAGTCCGATCAGCTCTTGGTTGCGTTGAACGGGCTCGGCAAAGGGGCACACGTCGCCCATATCGAGGTACTCGAGAAGACCAACCCCGCTGCCGTGGACGCGCTGGGCGTGTCGCTGCAATACGCGATCGCCAAGAACGTCGAGCTGGACCCCGATCGCGATATCACGTCCCGCGTCGAGGTGGGCGCGCGCACCGATGGGGAAGAGCTGTTCCACTGGCGCTTCGATGGCGATTGGACGTATGGCAATACGCATCCCGAGCTCTTCTCGGCGGGCGATGAGATGTATTCCCATGGCAAGGATGCCAAGGCGACGCTGTATTTCGAGGGCACCCAGGTTATCGTGGGCGGCAGCCTGAATCGCGCGCACAGCACCTATCAGTTTGCGATCGACGGCAAGGTCGCGGGCACCTTCAACGCGGGTACCGCGAGCGGAAAGCACCAGCAGGTGCTCTTTACGTCCGACAAGCTCGAGAACAGGGTACATGAGCTCGTGATCACCAACGTGGGCGAGACCGATACCATCCAGCTCGACTTCTCCGACGTCGTCCATAAGCCCATCAAGGTGAGCGGCATGACGCTCGATACCGATGACTTCGCCCTCGAGGCCGGCAAGCAGCGCGAGCTCTCCTATACGCTCCTGCCCGCGCTGGCCGATCCCGTCCCGGTTGCATGGAGCTCCAGCAACGAGGATGTGGCCACGGTCGAGGACGGCGTCGTGACGGCCAAGGAGGTCGCTCGGAAGGCGACGGCTACCATCACGGCGTCCGTCGTGGGCAGCGATGTGAGCGCTTCCGTCGAGGTGACGGTCTATCCGAAGGTCCGCGATTTCAACGCCTTCGTCGGCGACGAGAAGCTGCTCGATCTGCCGGCCAGCGCATATGAGGATGCGATGACCACCTTCGCCGATGAATGGAGCGACGTCGCCTGGCTCGGCGATGCGCGCGCTTCCAAGATCGGCGTTGCCACCCGCGACCACCGGGTGGATGGCGTGACCATCGAGGTGGGGGACTTCACCACCGCGAACGGCGACGTCATCGATGCCTCCAACGTCGAGGTGCGGTGGCTGCGCGAGGTGATCGCCGACGCCAATCGCGGCATGTCCGGACGCAAGGTAAGCTATCCCGATGTCATCTGCTATCCCAATACCGGTATCGACATCCCGGCCGAGACGCTTCGCTTCGCATGGGTGACCCTCAACGTTCCCGTTGACGCCGCGCCCGGCGTATACACGGGTGTCCTGACGGTCAAGGCGGGCGACGTCGAGTATCCGTTGAGCTACACGCTCGAGGTCATCGGCATCGAGCAGCCCGCGCCGCAAGAGGTCGGCTATAGCGTGCAGCTGTGGCAGCACCCCTTCTCCGCTACGGGTTACTACTTCGGCAAGAGCACCATCTGGGGCGGCCAGGGCGGTAGCGGCCTGTGGGGCGCTACCGTGGGCACGGATGCGCCCATCGACAAGTTCCTGGATGACGATTTCCGTCAATACTACAAGGGGACCCTTGAGGACTATGCCGCCATGGGAGGCGACGACCTGGTCGCCAACATCGTGGATGAGGCATGGGGCCATCAGTGCTACTACTCCGACAAGGGTATGGTCCAGTGGACCAAGACCGCCGATGGCTGGGATTACGACTACACGCTCTTCGATAGGTGGGTCGAGTTCGGTATCGAGTGCGGCGTGATCGACCCCGCCTCCGGCCGCGGCAAGATCAAGTGCTACTCCATGATTCCGTGGAACAACCGCGTGACCTACACGGATGCCGCAACGGGCGAGCTCGTGAAGGTGGACCTCACGCCGCTCTCGAAGCAGTGGCAGGAGATCTGGACGCCGTTCCTGGAGGATTTCATCGCGCACCTCGAGGAGAAGGGCTGGTTCGACATCACCTGCATCGCCTTCGATGAGCGCCCTGCTATCGATGGTGTCTGCAAGTTCATCAAGGAGCACAAGAACGCCGCGGGCGCGGCCTTGAAGA
>NZ_JADNJJ010000161.1:0-9791 GCF_015554865.1 Collinsella sp. D33t1_170424_A12
TGCTACCAAAACTATCTCATTTATAGGACGCGAAACGGCGGGCGATGGTCCCTTCTTATTAACAACGGGGGTCATCGAGAAGTTTGTACCCATCGCGCAGGAGGAGTTTGATAGAGTACTTCCCTAATACTTCGGCGGAATCACGACGTGAATGGAGCGGCTATGGACAAGCAGGCTTTGAGCCCCCGTCAATCTGTGCTGGTGGGCGCCACGCTGTTCTCGATGTTCTTCGGCGCGGGAAACCTCATCCTGCCTCCGCGCGTCGGCTTCCAGGCGGGCTCCGAAGGCGTTCCCGCTATGGTCGGATTCCTGCTGGCGGGTATCGGATTGCCCGTGCTCGGCATCATAGCAGTGGCGCTTGCGGGAACCATTCGCGATTTAGCCTCGCGCGTGCACCCCGTACTCGCAAGCGTGTTCGTGGCCGCCGTCTACCTGGCGATCGGCCCCTGCCTGGCGATCCCGCGCACCTCTTCGACGTCGTTCGAGATGCTGCAGCCCCTGCTTCCCGTCGGGGTTCCGCTCGAGGCGGGCCGCCTGGCGTTTTCCATCGCATTTTTCGTGGCGGCGTACCTGCTGGCCATGCACCCTGGGCGCCTGACGCATCTTTTGGGCCGCGTGACCGGTCCCGCGCTCATCGCGCTCATCATCGCCGTCACGGGCGCCGCGCTGCTCAGCCCGGCCCCCGAGGGCGTGGCCGCAGCCCAGGGCGCGTACGCGCAGGGTGCGGGCATGCAGGGATTCCTGGTGGGCTACCAGACCATGGACCTGCTGGCCAGCCTCACGTTCGGCATCGTGATCGCCACTAATATCCGCGAGCTCGGCGTAACGAGCGACGCCGGCCTCACGCGCGAGGTGTCGCGCGCGGGCCTGTTCGCCGGCATCCTCATGGCGCTCATCTATTGCGGCCTCGCCGCGGTGGGCGCCAACCTGAGCGTCGCGCAGCCGGAGCTTACCAACGGCGCCGCCATCTTGAGCGCTTCCGCGTCCCTGCATTTCGGCACCGTGGGCTTGGTGCTTGTCGCCGCGATCTTCCTGCTTGCCTGCTTGAACGTCTGCATCGGCCTCATCAGCTGCTGCGGAACGTATTTCGCCGGCGTGTTCCCCCGTGTTCCGTACAAGATGTGGGCGCTTGGCTTCGCGGTGTTCTCCTGCGTGGTTTCCAATTTCGGCCTCGATGCCATCCTGGCGTTCTCGGTGCCGTTGCTCAATTCCATGTATCCCATTGCCATCGTGCTGGTGCTCATGGGGTTGCTGCATACGGCATGCGACCGGCTCCCGCAGCTTTGGCCCTGGGTGGTGGGCCTTACCGCTTTGGTGAGCGTGGCGACGAGCGTGCGCGACGCGTTCTTCACGGGCGCTTGGCTGCCGTTCGACGCGATCCCGCTGGCGTCGCTTGGCATGGGATGGGTCCTGCCCGCGCTGTTGGGCGTGGTTCTCGGCGTTATTCATGCGCGGATCGCCGCTGCGCGCGCGAAGGCATAGCCAGACGTACCGTTCGGCATCGCCGGTGGCAGTAAAAGCAAAAAAATGAGTCTTTCGAAGACGCGGGTCCCCGAATGTATATTCGGGGACCCGCGTTTTGCTCTACAGATGTGAAGTAAAAGGTATGCTTCGGCGGCCAAAACTCGAAATGCGAGGGCGTTTTGCCGTCCGGGCGGCAGGGCGGGGCTCTCCAGGTGCCCGCAGAACCCCTTCGCAACGCTGCCGTAGACTCAAAATGTGCAATTTCTGCCATTGCATCCGGCGTTCAGGGCCTTGTGGTCGACAATGAAAACGGATGTCCATTATCTATATGCAGAAGATGGGAATTATTATTCAGTTTCGCCGTTGGAAACCAAAACCATTGCCAATAGTCCGAAATCGGACATATGGAGCTGTCGTGTACTCTGCTGGTCGAGCCTTGTTCGCATTTTTCTCGTTGGATACGCTGGAAGGGCAAACCATCGTAGGGGGATTATCGTCATGGGACAGGCTAGGGATATGCGCCGCCTCCGTGCGGCGCGCTTTTTGAAGAAGCTGGCCATCGTGCTGCTGGGCGCTGCCATCTTTACATTCGGCGTCCACAACATTCACGAGGTCACGGGTATCACCGAGGGCGGCGTTATCGGTTTCATGCTGTTTCTCAACAAGTGGTTTGCCGTTCCCTCGTCCATCGCGTCGCCGGTTTTGGACATCATCTGCTATGCCGTGGCGTTCAAGCTTCTCGGCGGCGGGTTTCTGGGTTGGTCCGCCATCGCCACTACGGCGGTTGCCGGGTTTTATCGCGTGTGGGAGAGCTTTCCGCCCATGCTGCCCGATTTTAGCGGCGACCCGCTGATCGCGGCTATTCTGGGCGGCCTGTTCGTAGGAGTGGGCGTCGGTCTGGTCGTGCGCCAGGGCGGGTCGGCCGGCGGAGACGATGCCTTGGCCCTGTCCATCTCGAAGGTGACCGGCTGGCGCGTGGGGCGCTGCTATCTGTTTACCGACCTGTCCGTTCTCGCGTTGTCGCTCAGCTATATCCCGGTCGAGCGCATCGCCTGGTCGCTGATCACGGTGACGATCTCGTCGGCCGTTATCGACGTCGTGGGAGAGATCTCGTGGGACCACGTGCACGAGCTGGGCGAGGCCCTGCGGGAACGCCGCCTGCCCCGCTTTGGCTCGGGGAAGGCACTCCAGCCATGCGAGGAACGATCGGAATAGGGTAGGGGATACGGCTGCGTCGGAGTAGAATCTGATGCAGCCGTTTTTATGTGAAGGAGAGCGCATCATGCAGGACATGGAAAAGATCGCCAGTTTCACCGTCGACCACCTGGTGCTCGAGCGGGGCGTGTACGTATCGCGCGTGGACCGCGATCCCGCAAGCGGGGCCGTGGTGACCACGTTCGACCTGCGTCTGACGGCGCCCAATCGCCAACCGGTCATGAACACCGCCGAGCTCCATACCATCGAGCACCTGGGCGCCACCTATCTGCGCAACCATGCCGAGTGGTCGAGTCGGGTGGTCTATTTCGGTCCCATGGGGTGCCGTACGGGCTTTTACCTGGTGGTGTTCGGCGAGGTCGCTTCTCGCGATATCCTGCCGCTGGTCACGGGCCTGTTCGAGTTCGTGCGCGATTTCGAGGGCGAGATTCCGGGCGCCCGCCCCGAGGAATGCGGCAACTATCTTGACCAGAACCTGCCCATGGCGCGCTGGCTCGCCCGTCGCTATCTGGATGAAACTCTGCTCGTGGCCGACGACGCGCACCTGGCGTACTGATCTTGTGCTAGCGCGGTAGCTCCGCTTCGCTTCGACTGAGCGCGGGCAGCTTGGTACGGGGAAGCGCGTGCAGCAGAAATGCCTCGCAGCGCGCCCAGTTGCCGGCGAAGATGCGCGCGAAGAGCGAGTCGAGCACATATTGCACGGCTATATGGCTGGCAAATTGCGTGATGCGCTGCTGGAGGTCCTCGCGGTCGCTGACATGCAGGTAATGGGCGAGGCCGGGGTTGAGCCGCGCGGCGCGGGGCGTCCCCACGAGAACGGTGGGGACGTGGCGCTCGGCGAGGATGGGTAAGAGCGTGGCGAGATTGGGAGCCATGCCGGAGTACGAGATGAGCAGCGCCGCGCTTCGATCGTCGGAGGCGAGCGCGCCCCAGATCTGGCGCTCTACGTCGGCGTGGCAGGCGGCGGGCATACCGCATGAAAGCAGGCGGTTGCAGAACATCTGGGCGGGATAGAGGTTGTGCGACTGCGTGTAGATGTCGATACGGTCGGCTTGGATGAAGAGGGCCGCCGCGCGGTCGAGCTCATCGGGGTCGAGCAGCGCCCGGGTATCGCGAAGGGTTTCCTCGTATACGGAATTCATGCGGTCGAGGATGGCGGCCGCGTCGTCGTGTGCCGCGAAGGGGAAGTTGATGTCGACCGGCGCCTCGCGGGAGTCGCGCCCCGTCCGCGCGCGGGCGAACTCGACTTTGAGCTCCTTGTAGCCCGAGAGCCCGATTTTCTTGCAGAACCGATGCACGCTGGGGATGGAGGCGTGGGCCGCTTCGGCGAACGCTTGGATGCTGTAGGCTTCGAGGCGGTCGGCCAGGGAGAGCGCCGTGGCGGCGAGTTGCTGCTCGACCGGCGTGAGGCCGCGTGCGTGCTCGATGCGGTGCAGAATATCCATAGGGGCCGCCTTTCATCCTACGGTGGTATCAGAATGTATCAAAAATACCATGCCCATCATCATGAGCTTGGAAAATAAGTATCGGATTCGATGATCTCTATTGCGGACACAGGGTCGCGCTGGCACGATGTGCGATGAAGGGCGGCCGAAAGGTGCGGCCGCGTCCGAGCAGCCAAGGAGGACTGCCATGCGGTTTCCGAAGAACTTTTTCTGGGGCGGCGCCACGGCGGCGAACCAGCTTGAAGGGGCCTGGAACGTCGATGGCCGCGGGCCGTCGGTCGACGATCATTTCACCGGCGGCGGCTACGGAAAGCCGCGCGAGATCACGATCGACATCAAGCCCGACGTGCTGTATCCCAACCACGATGGCGTGGATTTCTACCATCGTTACGAGGAGGATATCGCGTTGTTCGCGGAGATGGGCTTCACGATGTTCCGGATGTCCATCGCATGGAGCCGCATCTTTCCCCAGGGGGACGACGCCGCGCCCAACGAGGCCGGTCTGGCGTTCTACGACCGCGTGTTCGAGTGCTGTCGTGCTCACGGCATCGAGCCGCTGGTGACGCTGTCGCATTACGAGATGCCCTACCACCTGGTCGAGCTCTATAACGGCTGGGAGAGCCGCGAGCTCATCGGCCTGTTCGAGCGCTATTGCGCCACGGTGTTCGAGCGCTATCAGGATAAGGTGCGCTATTGGCTCACCTTCAACGAGATCAACTGCGGCACCTCGCGCATGGGGGCGCTGTTCGAGACCTCGATGATCCGAGGCTACGAGGGCCCGGGTTCGAAGGTCGTGGTCACGCCGCAGCAGTGCTATCAGGCGCTGCACCACCAGTTCGTGGCGTCCGCCCGCGTGGTGCGCCTGGCGCACGAGCGCTATCCGCAGTTCAAGATGGGCAACATGGACTGCTTCATCCTTTCCTACGCGGCCACGTGCGATCCCGTCGACGTGCTGGCGACGCAGCAGGAGATGAACCGCATGAACTGGTATTGCTCCGACGTGCAGGTGCGCGGACGCTATCCGTTCTACGCGAAGCGCTATTGGGCCGAGCACGGCATCGAGCTCGATGTGCGCCCGGGCGATCTTGAGGATATCGCTGCGGGCACGGTCGATTTCTATACGCTGTCGTACTACATGTCGGCAACCGTGGGCACGCATGGGGACCACGAGCAGACGGCGGGCAACATGTCGTTCGGCGGCAAGAACCCCTATCTGGAGAGCACCGACTGGGGATGGCAGATCGATCCGACGGGCCTGCGCATCGCGCTCAACGAGATCTACGCGCGCTACGAGATTCCGCTTATGGTGGTGGAGAACGGTATGGGCGCCTTCGACGAGGTCGAGGAGGACGGGGCGATACACGATCCGTACCGCATCGCCTACCTCGAGAGCCACGTGCGCGCCATGGGCGAGGCCGTGGCCGACGGAGTCGACCTTATCGGATACACCTGGTGGGGGCCGATCGACCTGGTGTCGGCGGGCACCGGCGAGATGCGCAAGCGCTACGGGTTCATCCATGTCGACAAATACGATGACGGCACCGGTACGTACGAGCGACGCCGGAAGGATTCGTTCTATGCGTATCAGCGCATCATCGCGACGAACGGGGCCTGCCTGGATGGGTAGGGCGGATCCAACCGCCCGCCCGCCGGCGATGTCCGCGGAGGCGTTCCGTTGCGCGCGGCGCAGATCGCGACCGGCGGGCACAGGGCGGCGCGCGTCCGTTCGTCGTGTGCTAACATACCGCTCGCCGTGAAATACCTACCGTTTGCGGTGTGATATACCGAGCGATTGCGGGCCCTGTTCTACCATCCATGGCTACAGCAAGGTTGTTACTCCTCGGGAGGCATCACTTGCGCACCAAGATGCGGGGGCCTGGTGGCTCCGGTTCGTGCGCAGCGATGTTCCGAGGAGTTTTTTCATGCTCATCCTGAAGAAAATCAACAACAACGTGGCCCTGGCGTCCGATGGCGCCGGCGAGGAGATTGTTGTCTTCGGCAAGGGCGTCGGGTTTCCCCGCATGCCGTATGAGCTCGAGGACGAGTCGGTGGTCGAGCGCGTGTTCGCGCACGTGGACGAGGAGTATCGGGCGGTTCTGCAGTCGGTGTCCGACGACGTCTTGCTGGCGGCGTCCGATATCGCCGCCATGGCCGCCGAATCCCTCGATTGCGCGCTTTCGGGCAACCTTGCATTCACCCTGGCAGACCACTTGCAGTACGCCATCGAGCGAACCGCCGACGGTATCGTGTTCGAGAATCCCCTGGCGAACGAGGTCCGCTTCGTGTACCCCCGCGAGGTCGAGCTCGGCGCCCGCGGCATCGAGATCGTGCGCGGGCGCACGGGGGCGGAGCTCCCTGGCTGCGAGGCCGTCTCGATCGCGCTGCATCTGGTGAACGCCGAGCTCGACGGCATGGGGTCCGTGCAGGATATGGACGTCGTCATGAAGAGCACCGCGGCGATCGAGCGCGCCACGCAGATCATCGAGCGCCGTTTCGGCATCGAGCTCGATCGCACATCCTATGCATACGTGCGCTTCGTCGCGCACATGCGCTTCCTCATGCGCCGCCTCATGCAGGGCGGCGGCAAGCAGACGCAGAACTCCAGCCTGTTCCGGCGCGCCTCCCGGGAATTTCCCGAGGCATACGCATGCGCGCGCGATATCGACGAGCACCTGTGCTCCGCCTACGGCTGGAATTGCTCCGATGAGGAGCTCCTCTACCTCATGATGCACGTCAACCGCCTGCGCTAGCGCGGCGGGCTCGCAACGTTTGTTTGGTCTCATATCGCCGGCGCCGGGCCCGTGCCGTGCGGTCGAGCATAGTTCGTAACGTATTTTCCTTGATGAGAAAGGAACGTATCCATGGCAGGAACGTACGATGACCTCGCACGCGTCATCCTTGAAAACGTGGGCGGCAGCGCCAACGTGGACAGCATCGGCCACTGCATCACCCGTCTTCGCTTCAAGCTCAAAGATGAGGCGAAGGCGAACGACGAGGTGCTCGAGGCGACCGACGGCGTGGTGAAGATCATGCACGCCGGCGGCCAGTACCAGGTCGTCATCGGGCCGCACGTGAACGAGGTCTACGATGCCGTGGTCGCGGCGGGCGATTTGAACGCCGGCGGCTCGGTGGACGAGGACGCGCCCGCCAAGAAGCAGACCTTCATGAACGTCGCCATCGACCTCATCTCGGGCATCCTCCAGCCCGTCCTGCCCGTGCTCGCCGCGGGCGGCATGACCAAGGGTTTGCTGAGCCTCGCCGCTTTCCTGGGTTGGATCAGCAAGGACTCCGGAACCTACACCGTGATCTGCTCCTTTGCCGACGGTATCTTCTACTTCCTGCCGATCTTCTTGGGCCTTACCGCCGCTCGCAAGTTCAAGATCAACGAGTTCGTGGGCGCGGCCATCGGCGCCGCGCTGTGCTTCCCGGCCATGGTGAACATCGGCGCCACCGCCGAAGCGCTGGGCTCCGTGCTCGCGGGCACGCCGTTCGAGATGAGCTACTACGCAACGTTCCTGGGGCTGCCCGTGATCATGCCGCAGTCCGGCTACACCTCGAGCGTCATCCCCGTCGTCCTGGCCGTGTGGTTCGCCTCGGTTCTCTATAAGAAGCTCGAGTCCGCTACGCCGTCCGCCATCCGATTCTTCGTGGTGCCCATGGCGACGCTGCTCGTGACCGTGCCCATGACCTACCTCGCGATCGGTCCCGTGGCCTCGATCGTCACCAACGGCTTGTCGCTGCTGCTCCAGAGCATCTACGAGATCCCCATGGTCGGCGGCCTGCTGTGCGGCGCGTTCCTGGGTGGCGTCTACCAGGTCATGGTCATCTTCGGCCTGCACTGGGCATGTGTTCCCATCGTCCTTACCAACCTTTCCGTCCTGGGCTTCGACGCCGTGCTGTCCGGTCGCGAGGTGTGCACCTTCGCCCAGACCGCCGCGACGTTCGCGATCTTCCTGAAGACCCGCGATTCCAAGCTCAAGCAGATCGCGCTGCCCGCCGCCATCACCGGCTTCTTCGGTACGACCGAGCCCTGCATCTACGGCGTGACCCTGCCCAAGAAGAAGCCGTTCATCATCAGCTGCATCGCTTCGGCTATCGGCGGCGGCTTCGTGGGCCTGATGGGCGTCAAGAAGTTCACCTCCGGGTTCTCCGGCATCCTGGGCCTGCCGATCTTCGTCGATCCCTCGGGTGCCGAGGGCGTCACCAACGTGATCTGGCTCGTGGTGGGCATCCTTATCGCCATGGCCATCTCGTTCGTGGGCACCTGGCTGACCTACCGCGATGAGGATAAGCAGGCGGCTGCTGCTCGATAGGAGGCCTGCCGTTCGGTTGCGGTTCGCGGGAGAGCCCGCCGTGCAGGAAAAACGGTTCATATGATTGGGGAATGTGCCATGGGTTTGTTCGATGTGTTCAAGAAGAAGGACGCGCCGTCGAAGCGCGAGGAATCTCGGGTCGCCATCGAGGCGCCCGCGACGATCGAGGTCCAGGCGGGGGCGGGCATCGTGTGCGCTCCGGTGACCGGAACGCTCGTCGCGATGTCCGAGGTGCCCGACCCGGTGTTTTCCAGCGAGGTACTGGGTCGCGGCTGCGCCGTCTGGCCCGCGTCCGATGTGGTGCGCGCGCCCGTTTCCGGCGAGGTCACGGTCACCATGGGCCATGCGGCCGGCATCAAGTCGGACGACGGTATCGAGGTGCTCGTGCATGTGGGCATCGATACGGTGAATCTCGAAGGCAAGGGGTTCACGGGGTATGTGGCCGCTGGGGACCGCGTGGTGGCGGGCCAGCCGCTGTTGGCGATGGACCGCGCGGCGATCGCCGCGGCGGGGTATAAGGACTGCGTCATCGTTGCCGTATCGAACTCCGCCGCCTTCTCGTCGGTCGAGCTCGCGGCCGATGCGAACGCCGAGATTCAGGCTGGCGCCGCCGCGCTGCGGGTCGCGCGCTAGCATATCCTTCGAAAGGACGCCCATGCAGACGTTTGTCTATGAAATCACCGATCCCGCGGGCTTGCATGCCCGGCCTGCCACGAGCATCGCCGCCGAGGCGAGCAGATGGCCGTGCGAGATCATCGTAGCCCTCGACCGCACGCGGGAGCGCGTCTCGGCGCGCGACCTCATGGGGCTTATGGGGCTCGATGCGCGCCAGGGCGACCGCCTGCAGGTGAGCGCGGACGGCTCGCGCGCCTCCGAGGCGCTGGCATCGCTGCTGCCGGTGTTCGATTTCTAGCCGTCTTGCCCGGGGCCGTCGCACCCGGGTGGTCAGCGGGTCCCATCAACCGCCCCTTTCGTTTCCGTACGGAAATGGATGGGGCGGTTTTTTGCGCCCGCTGGGGGGGTGCGACCCAGCGGGCCATGCGCCGCGACGCGCGCGATGCCCGTGCTTGCTCCATCGCAATAAAGCGGCCGCCATATGTCTATAATGGTGAACATTCGTACGCAAGCGGAAGGAGCGCCTATGGCACTCACCGAAACGGACGTGCGCGGCATTGCGGAATATGCGCGCATCGCCCTGGATACCGACGAGCTCGCCGAGATGACGGCCTATCTGAACGATGCCGTGGCCATGCTCGATCCCATATTGGAATATGCCGATGCAGACGTCGAGCCGACGTTCCATCCCATCGGGGACCTTGCGAACGTCGTGCGCGCGGACGCCGCGGACGCGGGG
>NZ_JADNJJ010000162.1:0-1311 GCF_015554865.1 Collinsella sp. D33t1_170424_A12
TTCATGCAGCTCGCGCTTTCTCGCGTGTCCTACACGCACCCCGCAGCTCAAGACCCCATTTTGAATACCGTGACCATCGCCTTCGCGCAGGGCTGGACCGGCCTGCTGGGCGACAACGGATGCGGCAAGTCGACGCTCGCCCGCGTCGCCTGCGGCTTCTGGCGGCGATTTCCCTCAAGAGACGCGCTGACCGCATCGCGAGCACCGTTGACAGAATCAGATCAAGGCGAATCGCTCGTGTCGAGAAATCTTGGTAGAATCGAAAAAAGTGGTGCCAAATCAAGGAGCATCAATGTTGTCGACCGCCATCCATAGGACAACGAACGCCAGGAGTCTGACCCGCCAGTCGGCGGGCAGAGCCAGGAATAAGAGCGTCGTCCTAGGGAGTCAACATGGGAAACGATCGCAACGCTTCTAAGTCGATAATTTCTCGAAAAAGCTTTCTTTGCACAGCAACCCTGAGCGCTTTAGGCCTCATTGCTGGAATCGCAGAACCGCCGTCTGCCTTCGCGAATGAAGGTGGCATTCCCCAACATGCCAATAGCGCTGAATTCGAAATCGTCCCCGAAGAAGAGATCAATCGTCTCTGGGAAAGCGCCTTGGAGAAAGCTTGTGGTCAACGCGACAGTGACCCTGAGAAACACCATTGGACTGGCTCAGAGCTTCAGGCTTTTCGGTGAATTCGGGCCAACAGGGGGAAACTTCCTAAAAGCCTCCTATATATAGCCGCAGATAGGACGCACACATGAATCTTCAGGAACTTCTTGTTGTTGCATCGCTGACGATACCGCTAGCGCTATTCTTGGCAATCACCCTAATCGCCATTTACGCAATCGTCAGAAAGGCTATAAGGGACGAGTTGCGACGCCGCTAGGTCAAGTTGACCCACAGCAACAGGGATTTTGATTGGACGAGGCGGCGATGCAGCACACTAAAAAACCCAGAAACGCAGCCTCCTTTTTAGCGACCCGCTGATGCGAAGCGCGAATTGCACGCCGCAGTCCTTAATCGGGTACGACGGAAGCGGTGCCAGCGAAGCTCGCGGGTTGTTAAGCGGTCACGGGCGGCGCAAGGTACGAGCGATTAGAAAGAGGGTTATAGGACAAAAAATGTGTCCAATTCTGGGCCGTCTACGCAGGTAGGCGGCCCTTTCTCATGACTTTATAACTCGCCACCGGTTATAAGCACTCGGACAAAATGTGTGTCCGCTAGACGGACGTATCCGCAGGTAGATACCCTCTTTCAGACGCCTTAAAAACCGTCTGCGGGAGGTCCGCCGTGAAGTCCGTGAAATGCCCGTCCTGCGGGGCG
>NZ_JADNJJ010000163.1:0-1797 GCF_015554865.1 Collinsella sp. D33t1_170424_A12
TGTGGGCGAAGCTGTTCCACAGGGTGAAGCGAACGGATGCGACGTCGCCCTCGATGAGCGTCGCCGCCACGCGCGCGCAGCGTAGGGCGCCCGCCGTATGCGACGACGAAGGTCCCACCATAACGGGCCCGAGCACCTCGAACGCCGAGGTGGTGGCAAACGATTGCGGCTTAGCTGCCATGGTTCCTCCTGCTCGACCGGCCGCAGGGGCCGGTGTGGCCCCTGCGGCCGGCTTCGCCTCGCTCAGCAAACGTACGGAGCTCTTTCCAGCCCTCGTGGCCAGCAGCTCGAGCAAGTCGAAGCCTCAAACATCGAAACAATACAACAAGAATTATCTTAGCGAATGGCCGGGCCGCCCTGCACCGCAGCGCCCGCCCCGCCCGATGGCCTCGAGCGGTTCAACAAAGGCCCCGGTACATACCCCCCCGAGCGATTTCTGAGCAAAGCGAAGCTGAGCGAGGGGGATATGTACCGGGGCCGGGGGATGGATTAGAGCGCCATCGGGCGGGCGCGGTCGATGCGGGCGAGGCAGTCGTCACGGCCGATGAGCGCCATGGTTTCGCCCAGTGGCGGGCTCACCATGTTGCCGCATTCGGCGACGCGGACGGCGCCGAAGACGAGGCGCTTCTTCACGTCGAGCGCCTCGGGCAGCGGTTCGAGCGCGGCGTCGATGTGAGCGGGCGTCCACTCGGTCACAGCTTCGAGCGCAGCGCGCGCAGCGTCGAGGACGGCGCCCATGCCTTCCTTGGCCAGGCCCTTGGAAACGGACTTCTCGTCGTACTCCAAGGTCTCGGCCGTCATGAAGACCGGGGCGGCCACGGCGGCGGCGTCGGCGGGCATCTTGGTGCGCGGGCGCACGATGGCTGCCAGGGCGTCGACCCATTCCTCATCGGCCTCGAAGCCCTCGTCGATCAAGCCGGCATCGAGCAGCTCGGGCAACATGATCCCGTCCGCGAACGTCGCGTCGTCCATCGCGTTGATGTACTCGGCGTTCATCCAATCGAGTTTCTTGGGGTCGAAGGTCGCCGGGTTCTTGGAGATGCGCTCCAGGCTGAACTGGCTGGCGAGCACGTCGCGCGGGATGACGGTGGTCTCGCCGTCGAGCGACCAGCCCAGCAGGGCCAGGTAGTTCACGAAGGCGTCGGACAGGTAGCCGGCGTCGCGGTACTCTTCCACGGAGGTGGCGCCATGGCGCTTGGAGAGCTTCTTGCCATCCGCGCCCAAGATCATGGAGATATGCGCGAAGGTGGGCACCGGGGCGCCCATGGCCTCGTAGACCATGACCTGGCGCGGGGTGTTGGAGAGGTGGTCGTCGCCGCGGATGACGTGGGTGATACCCATGAGCGCGTCGTCAACCACGGTGGCGAAGTTGTACGTGGGGGTGCCGTCGGAGCGGAAGATCACGAAGTCGTCGAGCTCCTTGGCGTCGAAGGTGACCTCGCCGTGCACGGCGTCGTTGATCACAACGTTGCCGCGATCCTGGGGTACCTTGATGCGCAGCACGTAGGGCTCGCCGGCATCGATGCGCGCCTGGGCCTCCTCGGGCGAGAGGTCGCGGCAACGGCGCTGGTAGCCCTGGAAGGGGTCCTTGCGGGCCTGGGCGGCCTCGCGGTCGGCGGCCAGCTGATCGGGGGTGCAGAAGCAGGGATAGGCCTTACCTTCGGCCAGCAGGCGCTCGGCGGTCTGCTTGTAGAGGTCGAGGCGCTCGGTCTGCGAATAGGGGCCGAAATCGCCGCCGACCTCGGGGCCCTCGTCCCAATCGAGGCCCAGCCAGCGCATGGCGCGCAGGATGATCTG
>NZ_JADNJJ010000164.1:0-12116 GCF_015554865.1 Collinsella sp. D33t1_170424_A12
AAGCGCGGCTACAAGATCGACAAGCAGGCCGAGGTCGACAAGATGGCCGCGGACATCGAGGCCGCCGTCAAGGCGCTCGCCAAGAAGCCCGCCGACAAGCCGGTCGTGAACCCGGGCAACAAGCCGGGCAACGGCTCGTCCAACGGCCTGCCCACCACGGGCGATCCCGCTCAGCTGATCGGCCTTATGGCCGCCGGCATGGGCGTTGCCGGTGCCGGTTTGGGCATCGGTCTGCGTCGTCGTAAGAACGCCGCATAGCGCACGAATCTCTCGTTCGCGAGCAGCTGCATAGGCTCGCGCGCCGACGGGCGCGCGTGCCGCCGCAAACGCACGACCCCCCGGAGCATGGCGCCCCGGGGGATCGTCTTGTTTCGAGGTGGTTGAAACGTGCCGTGTGCCAGGGGAGGATGGATGTCGCCAAGCGGGCTTCTGGTGCCGTACAGCCAGGTCGCAACGGCTCTGATAGAGGGGGCGAAAGGGCCTGCCCCGGTGTTTCCGGCACCGTTTGTGGAGATTCCGCGCTATTGGCCTCAATTAGCGATACGCCCGGGCGCGTGGACTGTTGACACAGCAGCTGCGACCTCGTATTCTATCGAACTGCGTGTTTCGTAGGCGGATGCTGACGCCTCGATTCAAGCCGTTGCACTTAGGAAAAAGCTGGAATCATCACGAAGAAGGAGTACGTTTTGCCTACTATTAACCAGCTGGTACGCCAGGGCCGCAAGTCCGTTCCCAAGAAGTCCAAGAACGCAGCTCTGCAGCACAACTCCCAGAAGCGCGGCGTGTGCACCCGCGTGTTCACCACGTCCCCCAAGAAGCCGAACTCGGCTCTTCGTAAGGTCGCCCGTGTCCGTCTCGTTAACGGCATCGAGGTCACCGCATACATTCCTGGCGAGGGCCACAACCTCCAGGAGCACTCCATCGTCCTCATCCGCGGCGGCCGTGTTCGCGACCTCCCCGGTGTTCGTTATCACGTCATCCGTGGCGCCTACGACGCTGCTGCAGTGAACAACCGCAAGCAGTCCCGCTCCAAGTACGGCGCGAAGCGCCCGAAGTAGGAATAACACCCTACGCAATCTGATCCAACGAATAGAGGAGATTTCATATGCCGCGTCGTGCAGCAAAGAATAATCGCCGCGAGGTTATGCCGGATGCTGTTTACAACAACCGCCTCGTGACCCAGCTTATCAACAAGGTCCTCCTGGACGGCAAGAAGGCTACCGCCGAGCGCGTCGTCTACGGCGCCTTCGACATCGTGGCCGCCAAGTCCGAGGGCGACGCCCTGGCCGTCTTCAAGAAGGCCATGGACAACGTCCGCCCGACCCTCGAGGTCAAGCCCAAGCGCGTTGGTGGCGCTACCTACCAGGTCCCGATGGAGGTCAACTCCCGTCGTTCGACCCAGCTCGCCATCCGCTGGATCGTCAACTTCTCCCGCGCCCGCAAGGAGAAGACCATGGCCGAGCGTCTCGCCAACGAGATCCTCGACGCCTCCAACGGCGTTGGCGCTTCCGTGAAGAAGCGCGAGGACGTCTTCAAGATGGCCGAGGCCAACCGCGCGTTCTCTCACTACCGCTGGTAATTTAGGGAAGGAACTTCAGTCATGGCTAAGCCCAAGTACAAGCTTTCCGAGACCCGTAACATCGGCATCATGGCTCACATCGATGCCGGTAAGACCACCACGACCGAGCGCATCCTGTACTACACCGGTAAGAAGCACAAGATCGGTGAGACCCACGAGGGCGCTGCCACCATGGACTTCATGGTGCAGGAGCAGGAGCGCGGCGTAACCATCCAGTCCGCAGCTACCACCTGCTTCTGGAACAAGGACAACAAGGATTACCGCATCCAGATCATCGACACCCCGGGCCACGTTGACTTCACCTCCGAGGTCGAGCGTTCCCTCCGCGTTCTCGACGGCGCCGTCGCCGTCTTCGACGCCGTTGCCGGTGTTCAGCCGCAGTCCGAGACCGTGTGGCGCCAGGCCCGCAACTACAACGTCCCCCGTATCGCGTTCATCAACAAGTATGACCGCGTCGGTGCCGACTTCTTCAACGCCATCCAGACCATGAAGGATCGCCTGCAGGCTAACGCCGTGGCCGTCCAGGTCCCGATGGGCGCCGAGGACAACTTCTGGGGCGTCATCGACCTCGTCACCATGACCGCGTGGGACTTCAAGCCCGACGCGAAGGGCATGACCTATCCCGAGCCGCTCGACGAGATCCCGGCCGAGTTCGCCGACATCGTGGAGGAGAAGCGCGCCGAGCTGCTCGACGCCGCCGCCACCTACGATGACGAGCTCATGATGATGGTCCTCGAGGACGAGGAGATCCCCGTCGACATGCTCAAGGCCGCTATCCGCAAGGGTACCCTGGCTAACGAGCTCAACCCGGTTCTCGTGGGCTCCGCCTACAAGAACAAGGGCGTTCAGGAGCTGCTCGACGCCGTCGTCGACTACCTGCCCAGCCCGCTCGACGTTCCCGCTGTCGAGGGTACCAACCCCAAGACGGGCGAGACCGAGACCCGCGAGGCTACTTCCGACGCTCCGTTCTCCGCTCTGGCCTTCAAGATCTCTACCGACCCGTTCGTCGGTAAGCTCACGTTCTTCCGCGTGTACTCCGGTCACGTGGACGCCGGCTCCTATGTTGCCAACGCAACCTCCGGCAACCGCGAGCGCTTCGGCCGCATCCTCGAGATGAACGCGAACGACCGCGTCGACGTCGACGGCGCCTTCGCCGGCGACATCCTCGCTGCCGTCGGTCTGAAGAACACCACCACCGGTGACACCCTCTGCGAGGAGGGCAAGGAGATCATCCTCGAGCAGATCGAGTTCGCCAAGCCCGTTATCGACATCGCCATCGAGCCCAAGTCCAAGGCCGAGCAGGACAAGATGTCCATCGCTCTGACCAAGCTCGCCGAGGAGGACCCGACCTTCCAGGTGTCCACCAACCACGAGACCGGCCAGACCATCATCGCCGGCATGGGCGAGCTGCACCTCGAGATCATCGTCGACCGTCTCCTCCGCGAGTTCAAGGTCGAGGCTAACGTGGGTAAGCCCCAGGTTGCCTACCGTGAGGCTCCGGGCCACGACGTCGAGAAGGCCGAGGGCAAGTTCGTCCGCCAGTCCGGTGGTCGCGGCCAGTACGGTCACGCCGTCATCAAGCTCGAGAAGATGGAAGAGGGCTTCGGCTACGAGTTCGTCAACGCCATCGTCGGCGGCGTCGTGCCCAAGGATTACATCCCGTCCATCGATAAGGGCATCCAGGAGGCGCTGAACACCGGCGTCATCGCCGGCTACCCGGTCGTCGACGTCAAGGTCACCCTGTTCGACGGTTCCTACCACGAGGTCGACTCCTCCGAGGCCGCGTTCAAGATCGCTGGCTCCATGGCCATCAAGGACGCCCTCAAGAAGTCCGACCCGATCCTGCTCGAGCCCTACATGTCCGTCGAGGTCGAGACCCCCGAGCAGTACATGGGCGACGTCATGGGCAACCTCTCCGGTCGCCGTGGCAAGATCGAGGGCATGGACGACCGCGCTGGCAGCAAGGTCATCCGCGCCAAGGTGCCGCTGGGCGAGATGTTCGGCTATGCTACCGACCTTCGCTCCCAGACCCAGGGCCGTGCATCCTATACGATGCAGTTCGACTCGTACGAGCCCGCCCCCAAGTCCATCACGGACGAGGTCATGAGCAAGAACGGTAACTAAGGTACCCGCTCGCACTAGTATCACCCGCGAGGATGCCCTCGCATTCCATTTGGAGGTTCAAGTTGTCTAGCCAGAAGATCAGGATCCGCCTCAAGGGCTATGATCACGAGATCGTCGATCAGTCCGCGAAGCTCATTGTCGAGACCGCTCAGAAGACCGGCGCTCGCGTTTCCGGCCCCATTCCGCTGCCCACCGAGCGCAACCTCTACACGGTTATCCGCTCCCCGCATGTGAACAAGGACTCCCGCGAGCAGTTCGAGATGCGCACCCACAAGCGCCTCATCGACATCCTCGACCCCACCAGCGGCACCGTTGATTCGCTCATGCGTCTCGACCTCCCCGCCGGCGTCGACATCGAGATCAAGCTCTAAGCCGATCGCTCGATTCTCGCGCGTCTCGCATACATCGCATGCGATTCTGGCCGTCATCCGTTTGGGTGGCGGCCTTTTTCATTTTGGATGGCCCCAGCTAGGGGATGCGCGGGACGTTGGCCATGTGGTAGCGGCACCGTTTTGGGTCGGCTTCGACGTCTATGAAACATTCGCGCCGCTATCCCAAGAGGTCTATGATGAAGCATTGCAGATATGAGAGGGGAGAGTTCCATGGTTGAGTGGATACTGAGACATGCGGGCGACGACCGCGCCCGGGTTGGGTCGATGGCCGGTATGGTTTGCATCGTGCTCAACGTTGTGCTGTGCATAGCCAAGGCCGTGATCGGCCTGCTCAGCGGCTCCGTTTCCATCGTGGCAGACGCGTTGAACAACCTGTCCGACGCGAGCTCGAACATCGTGAGCGTCTTGGGTTTCAAACTCGCGAGCAAGCCGGCCGATCCCGAACATCCCTATGGCCACGGACGCTATGAATACCTTTCTGGCCTGGTCGTCGCGGTCCTCGTGCTCCTCATCGGCGTCGAGCTGGTGAAGTCATCGATCGATAAGCTCTTGGCGCCCGAACCCATGGTGTTCTCCCTGGCGCTCGTCGTGGTCCTGCTGCTGTCGATCGCCGTGAAGTTCTGGATGGCGGCGTTCAATCGCCGTCTTGGCGAGCGCATCGAATCCGAGACCCTGCTGGCCACCGCGCAGGATTCGAAAAACGACGTCATCGCAACCGCAGTCGTCCTGGCGTCCGCGATCATAACGCGTGTAACCGGCATCGAGCTCGATGGCTGGATGGGCCTGGCGGTTGGCCTCTATATCGGCTGGAGCGGTATTCAGCTCATCAAGGATACCGTGGATCCCCTGCTTGGGTCGGCGCCCGATCCGCGACTCGTCGAGCACATCCGAAGCAAGATCATGAGCTATCCCGGCGTGTTGGGGACGCACGACCTGATGGTGCACGATTACGGCCCGGGCAGGCAGTTCGCCAGCGCGCACGTCGAGATGGCCGCGGAATCAGATCCCATCGCGAGCCACGATACGCTCGACAACATCGAGCAGTCATTTAAAGATGAGGATGGCATGATCGTCACCCTGCACTTTGATCCCATCGTGACCAACGATCCCGCTGTGGTGGACATGCGCAACCGCATCGACGCGCTTGCGAAGGAGATCGACCCGCGCGTGTCCATCCACGACCTGCGAACGGTGCCCGGGCCCACGCATACGAACGTCATCTTCGACTGCCTGCGTCCGGAGGATTGCACGCTCAATGCGTCTGAGCTCAAACGCGAGCTGGCCGAGTCCGTGCAGGCCGAGTACCCCAAGGCCGTGGCAAAGATCACGGTGGACGAGGACTATGTGAGCGCCGAGCAGTAGGCCGATGCGCCCTTCCCTTCGATGGGCAGCCCGCCTCAGAAAAGTGCCTGTCCCTTTTCTGAGGCCTCGCCTCGGATTAGGGACAGGCACTTTTCTGAGGGGATAGGCCGAGGATCCCGGCGGGAGACGAGGAGAGACGATGAAGCAGCTCTATTTGATGCGTCACGGGCAGACGGTGTTCAACGTCCAGAAGCTGGTTCAGGGGCGTTGCGATTCGCCGCTTACCGATACGGGCATCGCCCAGGCGCGGGAGGCGTCGGCTTGGCTTGCCAGCCGGCAGGTGGCGTTCGACCGTATATGCACCTCGCCGTTGGGGCGCGCCTACAACACGGCGTGCATCGCGCGCGAGGCGCTGCAGGAGGCAGCCGGGCGTTCGGGCGAGGCGGCGTGTTCCGTGCCCGTCATCGAGGTCGTGGACGGCCTGATCGAGCGAAGCTACGGCCCCTACGAGGGTGGACCGCAAAGCGCGGTGACCGCGGGCGTATGGGATCCGGGCGAGACGTTGGTGCCCGAGGGCGGAGAGGGCAGCGAGGCCGTGCGGTCGCGCATGGTGGATGCGCTCACCGCGCTCATGGCACCCGAGGACGTGCGCACCCTGCTGGCGGTATCGCACGGATCGGCCACCATGCAGTTCAAGCGCGCGTGGGAGCACGCGGCGCGCTGCGATCAGGACCAGCCGCTGGGTAACTGCTGCGTGCTGGTCTTCGATTTCGACGAGGAAAGCGGCGTGTTCTCGAATACCAAGATCGTGAATCTTCCGGCATAGCGCGCATCTCGATCGCCGCGAACGCTTCGGCATGCAAAACGCGGGCGGCCCGCTGTGCTAGCGGACCGCCCGCGTTGGCGTGAATCGATAGCCGACCGGCCGGTTCCTACTCGTCGCCGAAGCTGATGCCCAGCGCGCGGGCCTCGCGCACCAGGTCGCTGTTGGGGTCGACGAGCTTGAGCTTGCCGGCCACCTCCTCAAGCGGCACGCGGCACATGCGCCCGTTGCGCTGTGCCACCATGAAGCCGTACTCGCCCTCGAGGCAGCCGAGCGCCGCCTCCACGCCGCACTGCGTGGCGAAGATGCGATCTTGGGCATCGGGTGCGCCGCCGCGCTGCGTGTGGCCCGGAATGGCCACGCGCGTCTCGCGACCGCAGATCTCCTCGATCTGGCGTGCGAGGTCGTAGGCGATGGAGGGAGAGGTGCGCGCTGCCACCTTGGCCTTGTACTCCTTCTTGGGCAGGGCGGCGTCCTCCTTGGAGATGGCGCCCTCGGCCACCACCACGATGGTGAAGCGGCTGCCGGCCTCCATGCGGCGCTCGATGGCAGCCTGCACGCTGGCGAAGTCGTAGGGAATCTCGGGGATGAGGCAGACGTCGGCGCCGCCGGCGACGGCCGCGTACAGGGGGATCCAGCCGACCTTGTGGCCCATGATCTCGATCACGAAGACGCGACCGTGGCTGGACGCCGTGGTGTGGATGTCGTCGATGCAGCGCGTGGCTACCTCGACGGCGCTGGTAAAGCCGAAGGTGATGTCGGTGCCGAAGGTATCGTTGTCGATGGTCTTGGGCAGGGCGATCACGTTGAGGCCCTCCTCACGCAGGCGGTTGGCCGTCTTGGTGGAGCCGTTGCCGCCCAGCATGAACAGGCAATCCAGGCGAAGCTTCTGGTAGGTGCGCACCATGGCGGGAACCTTGTCGACGCCGTCGGCCTCGGGGGTATCGAGGCGCTTGAACGGCGTGCGGCTCGTGCCCAGGATCGTGCCGCCGCGCGTGAGGATGCCGCTGAAATCCTTCATATTCATGAGCTTGTAACGGCCGTAGATGAGGCCCTGGTAGCCGTCCTCGAAACCGTAGATCTCCACGGGCTCGTGGGCGTTGTGGAGCATGGTCTTCACGATGCCGCGCATGGTCGCGTTGAGCGCCTGGCAGTCGCCACCGCTGGTGAGCAGTCCGATTCTTGGCATGGGTCCTCCCAAGATACGTGGTAAGTGACAGAAAATGGGTACGGAAGCTAGTTTGGCACAACGGGGCGCGCAGCGTGCCGGCAGCCGTGCAAAACGGCGTTCTGTAAGGTGTTTTTTACGTTGGGGCTGCGGCGCTGGCGTTGGCGCCGCACCGTCCGTGCCGCAGCGCGTCCGCGTCGCGCCCCGCCTGCCGCGTTTGAGCTGCAGCAGGTTTTCCGGTTCTGCCCATGCCGCCACGACCGCTGCCGCGCGGCCGGGCCAGCTCGTACCCGTATCGCGCGAGGTGTGCGTTTTCGCTGGGTGCGGGCCCTCTCGTCTCGCGTTGCGCGTCGATTCGGTATCATCGTGAAGCTAGCTATGTCGAGCATCCGAGTGGGCGACCCTGCGCGTCGGCGCCCGGAATCGTTTGGAAGGAATGACATGATCAAGGAAATCGTGCACGACCAGATCCTGCTGTCGCAGGTTGCCGAGCCCGCTACCGCCGAGGACGCCGCGGTCGCGCAGGACCTCGTCGACACCATCAAGTCGCTCGACGATTGCGCCTGCCTTGCCGCCAACCAGATCGGCGTGAACAAGGCCATCGTCGCGTACGAGCAGAAGGGGCACGTCTTCGTGCTCTTCAACCCCAAGGTCCTGGCCGGCATGAAGCCGTTCAGGGCGCAGGAGGGCTGCCTGAGCCTCGAGAGCGTCTCGAGCGTCAAGCGCTTCCAGACGGTTCGCGTGTCCTTCCAGGAGCTCGTGGGCGAGCAGCTCGTCCCGCGCACGCGTACGTTCCAGGACTTCACCGCCCAGTGCGTGCAGCACGGCATCGATCACTGCGCTGGCAAGCTGGTGTAATCGCAGGCTGCTGGCGAACATATCGCGTTTGCAGAGCGCTCGTATACGGGCCCGGGGTCGACTCGGGCCTTTTTCATGCCGATCGGAGGCGGGCGATTGCGTCCGCAGCGCGCCGTGCGGCGGACATCCCTGCCCCGTGTCGTGGGTGGGGCGCCCGGGACCATGTGCTCCTCCACGGCTCTCACATAGGTGGGGAGGAACGATGGAGGCCGATCCTGCCTACCGCGGCTCGTTGACTGCGACGTAACGTCGTAGTTTTGAATACCAACCAAGCGACGAAGAACGGCGTCGCGCAATCATGGACGGGCTGGCCCGCATGCGCGCCGGCCCGTTTTATGCAGGGGAGGGCATGGCCTTTTCCGCTTGGTTGGAAGGAGCATCTATGTTCAAGGGCGCGGTCTTGCGCTATCTGGTATCCGATGCGTTGTCGCTCATCGGCAACTCGATCGCCGGCGTGGTGCTGCCGCTGGTGCTGCTCGCGCGCACCGGCGACGTGCTGGCGGCCGGCTCGCTGGCGCTTATCTGCGCGGTGCCGCAGTTCGTGTGCGGCGTGGTGGGCGGCGCGCTGCTGGATCGCATGAACCGCCGCACCGTGAGCATCGTGGCGGACTTCATCTCGGCGGCGAGTTGCGCGCTGCTGCCCATCATCGACGAGGTATGGGGCTTGAGCTTCGGCTGGTTCGTCCTGCTGGGCCTGCTGGGCGCCGTGGGCGACGTGCCGGGCATGTCGGCGCGCGACGCGCTGCTGCCCGCGGTGTGCGAGCGCGAGGGCGCCGACCTGCAGCGCTTCGTGGGTGCGAGCCAGTCGCTCGGTGCGCTGGTGAATATCATCGGCCCGGCGGTGGCGGCGCTGCTCATCGGCTTTATGGACGAAGCGGACGTGCTGTGGGTGACCGCTGCGTTCTCGTGCGCCGCCGCGCTGGTCACGTGGACGCTTCCGCGCTCCGTGGGCGAGGTGGCCGCCGCGGCCGAGGCCGAGCAGGCGAATGGCGCCGCCGTCCCCTCGAAGGGCGCTACGCTGCTGGCGACCGCGAAGTCCGTGCTGGTGGACGGCTTGACCGCGCTTTTCGCGACCGATCCGCTGCTGCGCGCCTCCACCATGCTCTCGTTCGGCATCACCATGGTGATGGGCAGCCTGCAGGGCATCGTGCTTCCGGCGTTCTTCACCCAGATGGGTCAGCCCGAGGCCGTGGGCTACGTGGTGTCGGCCATGGGGGCGGGCCTGCTTATGGGCTCTATGGGCTACACCGCGCTGGCGCATAAGATGAGCCGTCGGAGCTGGCTCGTGGTCTCGCTGGTGGGCATGGCCGCCGCCGTGGGCGTGATGGGCCGCTTCCCCGAGCTGCCCGTGCTGCTGGCCGCGGCTACGCTGCTGGGCCTGTTCGCCGGCCCCGCTTCGGCGCTGCTGGGATTCTTCGCCTTCGACCGCGTGCCCGACGAGCGCCGCGGCTCGGCGATGGGAACGCTCAACGCGCTCTACCTGGTGGTGGCGCCCGCCGGCGCCTTCGTGGGCTCGGTGCTCATCTCCACGGTGCAGATCCATGGCGCGGGCCCGGTGCTCGCCGGCGCCTGGCTGGTGGTGACCGTGGTCGCGTTGCTGGCGCGCCCGCTGCGTCATATCGAGGCGAAGGACCTGGCCGCAGATCGCATCTAACAGATATCCAACACGTCGAGAACGCCTGCGCGCTCATGGTGCGCGGGCGTTTTCGCGCATGCGGGCGGCGTGGCGGCGCGGGCGTGGCGGAGCATGTTTGCCGGAATGGGGCGAAGGAACGAGCAGATGGCCGAAATGGCGCTGGATGAGAGAGGGGGCGTGCGATAATCGATGGACGCGCAGCATGAGGCGAGGCGGTTTGGGACCGCGCGCGTATCGGACGAGCAGGAGCGGGTGAGGCACATGCGCAGCAACGAGTTGGCGAAGCTGGCCGGCGTGACGACGCGCACGCTGCGGCACTACCATGCCATAGGCTTGTTGGAAGAGCCGCCGCGCTCGGCAAACGGATACCGCGACTACGATGCTGCCGCCCTGCTGCGCGTGCTGCGTATTCGACAGCTGGCTTCGCTCGGGTTCCATCTGGACCAGGTGGCGGGCATGCTCGACGAGCTCGACGCCGAGCGCGGGACGGATGCCGTGCGCGCCGCACCGCACGACGGACCGCGCGCCGACGAGCTGCTGGCCGAGCTCGACGCCGCACTGGAGTCGCGCATCGAGGACCTGCGCCGGCAGCGCGCCTTGATCGCGCGCCTGCGCGCCCACGACCTGGCCGCCGATTTCCCCGAGCGCGCCGCGGGGGCGCTGGCGGCGATGGATCGCCTCGCGCGCCTCAGCGACGTGCCCGGGTTCATGAGCGTGGCCTTCAGCGATGCAGACCGCCTGGCGATGGGCATAGCCGCCCACCTCTATACCGAGGAGGAGCTGGCCGAGATCGAGCGCGTGTTCACGGCGATCGTCGAGCGCGGCATGGTGGGGGAGTATCGGCGCGTGAGCGTGCTGGTGAACGACCTGCCCACCGATGCGGACGAGCCCGCGCGCTCCGAGGCCGTTGCGACTTGCCTGGGCTTTCTCGAGCAGCTTTCCGATTGCTTCGCGCCGGGCAACTGGCTGCGCGAGGACAAGGACTACGAGCTGCTGCTCGACCGCACGGCGAGCGCCGCCTTCAACGGGGCGCAGATCGACGTGTCGAACCGCGTGTTCGAGGAGTTCGCCCGCCGCATGGAGGCGCGTGCGTAGCGCGCGATCCGCGTGACGGCAGCCGGTGTCAAGAGAATCTATGCCTTCGATGCGCGCACCCGTGCGAGCGGCCTGCCGTGCCCTACACTGGAAAAGTTGCTACGTTTTTGAGCCGGGCCCTAGGGAGGCGGCGCTATGGCGCAGAATCACGACCTGTTTGACGACATCATCGATATCAGCAAGGGGCTGGGCGCCCTGAAGGACCCCTTCGGCGGCGTCACCGACGCGCTGATGGGCGTGGGTTCGCCCGATGCACCCCATTGGAACCCGGCGGACTACAAGGAGCGCCCGCGTGCGAACACCATTCCGTGCCTGGTATGCAAGCACGAGGAGAGCTCGTGCACGGCGTGCCTGGACGCATGTCCCGTCGAGGCGATCGATATCGAGGACGGCGGCATCGACGTGCTCGATTCGTGCCGCAAATGCGGCCTGTGCGCGGCCGCCTGCCCGACCGAGGCGTTCGTCTCGCCCCGAATCCAGCCCAAGAAGCTCTACGACGCCATCGCCGCGGCGGCTGCCGCGCACGAGACAGCGTACGTCACCTGCACTCGCGCGCTGCGACGCCTGCCGCGCGAGAACGAGGTCGTGGTGGCGTGCGTGGGCGATGTGACGCGCGAGGTGTGGTTCTCGATCCTGGCCGACTACCCCAACGTGAGCGTGTACCTCCCCCTCGACATCTGCACCCATTGCCGCAACACCACCGGCGAGGAGATGCTCGGCGAGGCTATCGCCACGGCTGAGGAGTGGGCGGGCGTCGGCCTGGGCCTGGAGGTGGAGGCGCGCGACCTCACGTGCACGAAGCGCCGCGAATACGAGCGCAAGGAGTTCATGGACAACATCATGCGCTCCACGGGCCTGGCGGTGACCAAGCTCAACCCCGCCACCGCCGCTATCGCGTCGGTATCGCAGCGCCTCAAGGCGCATTCGCAGCAGATCACCAACCTGGAGCGCACGCTCAACAAGGCCTGCGGCGTGACCACGCAGAAGCGCCGTCGCATCCTCATGCAGAAGAACCAGCTGCTCCTCTCCACGCTGCAGGCGCATCCCGAGCTCGCCGAGAGCGTGCGCGTGGAGCGTCCGGTGTGCGATTTCTCGAAGTGCACCATGTGCGGCGAGTGCGTGCGCCAGTGCCCCACGTT
>NZ_JADNJJ010000165.1:0-15040 GCF_015554865.1 Collinsella sp. D33t1_170424_A12
CAACCCCGCCGTTGCATCGGTGATATTCCGTCACTATGATGAACCGCGTTCAGATGAACCTTGTTCACAGTTAGGATCGAGAGGCACAAAGAAAGGAACCCCCATGTCACCGCTTCTTATGATCGCCAGCATCGCCATCACGGCCGCTCTCGTCTTCTACACCATCGGCGTCTTCGCCGAGCGCCGCGCCGGCCACCTCGCCGGCAAGCACCTCGCCCTGTTCTGGATCGGCCTGGCCTGCGACACCACGGGCACCACGGTCATGACCATCATGGCCCGCAGCGGCGCGGCGGGCGAGGCGGCGCCCGCCATCCACGGCATCACGGGCCTGCTCGCCATCGTGCTCATGCTCTTCCATGCGGGCTGGGCGACCGTCGTCTACGTCCGCGGCCGCCGTCATGACGAGAAGGCCATCCGCCAGGAGCAGACCTTCCACCGCTTCAGCACCATCGTCTGGCTGCTGTGGCTCGTCCCCTACATCATCGGCCTGCTCGTAGGCATCCCCATGATCCACATGGAGACCGTCCCCGCCGTCGCGCTCTCCTGCGCCATCGTGGCCGTCCTGGCCTTCTTCCTGCTGAAGCCCGCCCGAAACAACTAACCGGCCCATCTGCGCCCCGAACGAAAGCGCCGGCCGCCCTTCCTCTCGGGCGGCCGGCGCTTTTCCTTTGCTCCGGTAAGGCGCCGGCATGCGAGCGCAGCATGCGGGCCGGAGCTAATCCATCACATAGCGCTCGAGGTACTTCGGGTCGTGGATCACGATGTGCGCGTCGTGGCCCTGGGTCGAGATGACCCCTTTCTCCCGAAAACCGCGCAGGATGCGGTTGACGCTGTTGCGCGACGAGATGCCGCAGAACTGCGCGATGTCCTCGTTCGTCACATCCAACGAGATCATCGAGCCGTCCTCGCATGCCACGCCGTAGCGGCTATTCAGGTCGAACAGCAGGCCGCCCACCGCGCCGATCTTCCCGTTCATGGTGAGGTAGCGCATGCGGTGCAGCGAGTCCTCGAGGCTGTTGCGGTAGTAGTCTTTCACGTACGTGAGCAGCTTGGGGTCCTCGTTCACATACCGCCAGAACGTCACGCGCGGCACCATCATGCAAACGGCCTCGGACGACTCGACGCGCACGCTGAAGGGCGACTTCGCCTGGCAGCTCACCTCGTCGCGCAGCAGCGAAACCGGGCTTGGTCCTTGAATGTAGACGATGTTGAACTCGTTTCCCTCGCGCAGGGTCACGCTCGCCTTCACGACGCCCGAGACGAGGATGCACACCGAGGATTGGTCGAGCCCGTAATACGAGAGGTACTCGTGGCGCGTCTTGCGCACTTCGGGGTACCCCTTCTCCTTCAAAAAATCTACGAGGTAGTCATGGCTCTCCGCCATGGGCTTCACCTCCCCTTTCATTCGAAACCTCACGGTTTCGAACTGTAGCGAACCCAGCGCGGCGGTCGGTAACAAATGATATCTACATCAGGTACCTCATGCGCCGCCGCCCGTCCCCATAGTTGCAAGGCGTCATATCCGCATTGCAAGCAAGGGAAGAACAGGGATCGCATATGTTTGAACTGGACGTGCCCTACGCGCGGGAGCATCTGCGCATCCGGCTACCCGAACAAGACGTAGCCGGCGTGCTCTTAGGGCACCAAAACGAATACAAACGGGACGGTACGCAGGAAGAACTCATCGAAAGCGCACTCGATGCGCCGTTCGACTCTCCAACACTCGAAGAGCTCGCGCAGGGCAAACGCGACATCGTGGTCATCAGTTCCGACCACACGCGCCCCGTCCCCTCGAAGGTCACCATGCCCATTCTGCTGCGGCGCATTCACGAGGCGGCGCCGGATGCCCGTGTTCGCATCCTCGTGGCCACCGGCATGCACCGTTCCTCCACACATGAGGAGCTTCTCCATAAATATGGCGAAGAAATCGTGGCCGAAGAAGAGATCGTCATGCACGTGGCCACGGACGACGACGCCATGGTGCGCATCGGCACGCTGCCGTCGGGCGGCGACTGCGAGATCAACGCCATCGCCGCCCAGGCCGACCTGCTCATCGCCGAAGGATTCATCGAGCCGCATTTCTTCGCCGGCTTCTCCGGGTCGCGCAAATCGGTCCTGCCGGGCGTCGCCTCGTACAAAACGATCGCATACAACCACAACGGCGGCTTCGTCCACGACGGACGCGCTCGCGCCGGCGTGCTGCACGGCAACCCGGTGCACCGCGACATGATGGCGGCGGCGCGGATGGCGAACCTGGCCTTCATCCTCAACGTGGTGCTCGACGGCGACCACGAGGTCATCGGCGCATTCGCCGGCGACATCCAGGCCGCGCACCAGGCGGGCTGCTCCTTCGTGCGCGACCTGGCAGGCGTTTCGGCCGTGGACTGCAACGTAGCCATCACCACCAACGGCGGCTACCCGCTCGACCAAAACATCTACCAGGCGGTCAAGGGCATGACGGCCGCCGAGGCGACGCTGCCCGATGGCGGCGTGATCATCGCTATCGCCGCCTGCGAGGACGGCCATGGCGGCGAGGGCTTCTTCCGCAACATCGCCGAGGGCGATCCCGCCGCCTTCGAGGCGGGCTGCATCGAGCGCCCCGCGGACCAAACCCTGCCCGACCAGTGGACGGCGCAGATCTTCGCGCGCATCCTCGCCCATCACCCGGTCATCCTCGTAAGCGACCGCTGCGACCATGACATGATCCGCGCCATGCATATGACCCCCGCGAATACGGTGGACGAGGCGATCGCGCTCGCTCGCACGCTGGTGGACGGCGACGCCCGCTTCGCCATCATCCCCGACGGCCTGGGCGTCGTGGTTGCCCGCTGACACGACGCCGTACGGCACCATCCCCCTCACACGAAATGGAATCGCTTATGATCAATCATCTCTTTGCAGAATTCGCCGCAACCGCGCTCATGATCGTCTTCGGCGTGGGCGTGCACTGCGACGTCGCCCTCAAGGGCAGCAAGTACCGCGACTCGGGCCATATGTTCGCCATCACTACCTGGTCGTTCGGCATCAGCGTCTGCCTGTTCATATTCGGCGGCGTCTGCATGAACCCCGCCATGGCGCTCTGCCAGGCGCTCGTGGGCATCATCCCATGGTCGTTCGTGGCCCCCTACGCCCTGGCGGAGATGCTCGGCGGCATCGCCGGAGCCTGCATGGCCTGGCTCATCTACGCCGACGACTTCAAGGCATCCGAGGGGGAGGTCGACCCCGTTGCGATCCGCAACATCTTCTCCACCAACCCCACGCCCGAATCGTACAACCTGGTGCGCAACTTCCTCATCGAGGCGTTCGACACGTTCGTCTTCCTCACAGGCATCCTGTGCATCGCCGCGCAGGCGGGCGACAACCTGCTCGCCTTGGGCATCGGCGTCGGCCTGCTCGTGTGGGCCGTCGGCATGGGGCTGGGCGGCGTGACCGGCTTCGCCATGAACCAGGCGCGCGACCTGGGCCCCCGCATCGCCTACCAGCTGCTGCCCATCGCCGCCAAGACCAGCAACAACTGGATCTACGGTCTGGTGGTCCCGGGCATCGCGCCGTTCGTCGGCGCCATCGCGGCCGCGGCGTTCACCACCTTCGCGCTGGGCATCGTATTCCAAACGGACGCGGGACGGCCCGGGCGATCGTGCCCGGGCCGTCCCGTTTTCCCTCTGGGCGCGGCCGCCTTGGCCCCGCGCCTATACCTCGCGCGCTTTAGCGCGGTCCCACAGGTCGTCGAGCTCGTCGGTCGAGAGGCTCTCGAGCGCGACGCCCTGCTCGAAGGCCGCTTCCTCCATGGCCGCCCAACGCGCGCGAAACTTCGCCGTGCTCGCCCGCAGGGCGCTCTCGGCGTCTATTCCATCCTTGCGCGCCACGTTCACCAGCGCGAACAGCATGTCGCCGAACTCCATCTCGCGCGCCGCGCTGCCCGGCTCCTCGCGCTCGTACTCGGCGCGCTCCTCGGCGACCTTCTCCCACACGGCGTCGACGGACTCCCATTCGAAGCCGAGCGCCGCGGCCTTGCGCGACACCTTCTGCGCCTGCATGAGCGCGGGCAGGGCGCGCGGGACGCCGTCGAGTAGGCCTTCGGGGCGCTCCCCCGCGCTGGCGGCCCGCTCGTCCTTCGCGGCCTTTTCGGCAACCTTCACCGAATCCCACAACGCCAGCACCTCGTCGGCGCCGTCGGCCGCCGCCCCGCCGAACACATGCGGGTGGCGGCGGATAAGCTTCTCGTTGATATCGTTGGCGACATCCTCCAGCGTGAACGCGCCCGCATCGGCCGCGATCTGCGCGTGCAGCACCACCTGCATGAGCACGTCGCCGAGCTCCTCGCGCAGGTGCACGATATCATCCGCCTCTATACAATCGACGGCCTCGTAGGCCTCCTCGATCATGTTCTTGGCGATGGACGCATGCGTCTGCTCGCGATCCCATGGGCAGCCGTCGGGCTGGCGCAGGCGCCAGATGGTCTCGACGAGCCCCTGCATCGCCTCGCGCGCATCCGCGAGCGTGGCCGTATCGCGCACCAAGCCGGCAAGGCTGCCGCCCGCCACCGCTTTCCACTCTCCCATGGGCTACTCCTCCTCCAGGACCACGTGGCGAAACGCGCCATCCTCGTAGATGCCGTAGCTGTGCGTCCCATCCTTGGGAATGGAGACGCTGCCCGGATTGAAGAGCCAAAGCCCCTCGCGCTGCGCGCAGGCCTCGTTCACCTTGATATGCGTGTGGCCGAATACGAGCGCCGAGCCGTCCGGCAGCGCGGGCACGCGGTCCACGCTGTTGTGCAAGCCGGCGCCGAACACGTGGCCGTGCGTGAAGAAGAGCGTGCGACCCGCCTCGTCGACGAGCTGCGCGCTGTCGGCCATGCAGGGGAAATCGAGGACCATCTGGTCCACCTCGGCCTCGCAGTTGCCCCGCACGGCCAGGACGCGGCCGGTGGCGGCCAGGTCGTTGAGCAAGCCGATAACGTGCTTGGGCGCGTAGTCGCGCGGCAGGTCGTTGCGCGGGCCGTGATAGAGCAAGTCGCCCAGCAGGACGACCTTATGGGGATCCTCGCGCTCGATAGCGGCCATAAGGCGATCGGCCCAGTAGGCCGACCCGTGGATATCGGAAGCGATGAGCACCTTCATGGGATTCCTTTCCGTAGCAAAGAGCCCGGGCGCGCCAACGTCCATCGCGGACGATGCGCGCGTGCGCTTATTGTACCGCGGGGCCGCCGGCATCGATGCGCGCCCGCACGGCCTGGTCGACGACGCCGTACGGCAACCCCTCGCGCCGTGCGACGGCGGCCACGTCCTCGTACTCGGGCGTGGCGCGCCGCGAGCCGTCGGGCAGCTCGACGCGCTTCACCGCGACCGGCCCCCAGGCGGTTTCGACCTGCTCGGCGCGGCGCGGCAGCACGGTGCGCTCGACCACCTGGCGGCGCACGCCGATGGTGGTGGTCTCGCGCAAGACGACGCGCTCGAGATCGGACGCCGCATCCACCGCGCAGATCACCTGCAGCTGGTAGGCGGGGCGACCCTTCTTGGTGAAGACGGGCAGCCAGTGCACCTCCCAGGCGCCCGCGGCGCGCAGGCGCTCGGCGGCGTACGCAAGCTGCTCGCCCGAGGCGTCGTCGATATCGCACTCGAGCTTCACCGCCAACCCGTCGCAGGCGGATGCGGGCGCCTCCTCGCGGATGAGGAGGGCGCGGACGAACGACGGCACCTCGTAGCAGCGCTTACCGGCGCCCAGGCCGCATCGCGCGACCGTGTAGCGCGCGGGGAGCTCGAAGGACGGGTCGAGCGCCGCCACCAGGGCGGCGCCGGTGGGCGTGACGAGCTCCCCCTCCACGCCTGCGGGCGCCAAGGGCAGCCCGTGCGCCGCGCAGATGTTCACCGTAGCCGGCACGGGCACGGGGATCACCCCGTGCTGGCAGCGGATCGTGCCATGGCCGTCGCGCAGCACCGGCACGATCGCGCGCTCGATGCCCAGGTGGTCGAGGAGCACGGATGCCGCCACGATGTCCACGATGGAGTCGACGGCCCCCACCTCGTGAAAATGAACGTCCTCCACCGCCACGCCGTGAGCGTGGGCCTCGGCTCGGGCAAGGATCTCGAATGCGCAGCGGGCGAGGTCGCGAGCGCCGGGCGCAAGCGGGGCGGCGTCGAGCAGCTCCCGGATGTCGGCGAGCGAGCGATGCTCATGCCCATGCGCATCGTGCTCGTGCGCCCCATGCTCGTGCGCCCCATGCCCGTGCGGTCCGCGCCCATGGCCCTCGTGCCCGCGTGGGCCGCCTGCGCCGACGCGGCCCCCGTGCAGGTAGGCCATATCATGGTCGCGCCCATCATGGGCCGCGTCGAGCACCACGTCGAAATCGCAGCAGGAGAGCCCCGCCTTCTCCACGCGCGCCACCTCGATGGAGAAGCCCCCCACCGGCAAGGCGCCAACCGCCGCGCGCACGGCCGCCTCCGCCTCGGCACCGCCCAGGTCGAGCAACGCGCCCACCAGCATGTCCCCCGCGATGCCGAACGGACAATCCAGGTAGAGCGTCCGCGGCGCACCGTGCACAGCCATGGCTACCCCTCCCTCGTATAGCAGCCGGACGCGCGGCCCGGCAGATGGTTGATCAGCGACGCCTGGTAGGCAGCGCCGAATCCGTTATCGATGTTGACGACCGACACCCCGCTCGCGCAGCTGTTCACCATCGCGAGCAGCGCCGTAAGGCCGCCCAGGTTGGCGCCGTATCCCACGCTCGTGGGGACCGCGATGACCGGGCACGCGGCCAGCCCGCCCACCACGCTGGGCAGCGCGCCCTCCATACCGGCGATCGCGATGACCACCTGGGCGCGGGCGATATCCTCGGCATGCGCGAGCAGCCGATGGATGCCCGCCACGCCCACGTCCTGCAGGACGCGCACGCGGTTACCCAGGAAGCGCGCCGTGAGCGCGGCCTCCTGCGCCACGCGGCCATCGCTCGTCCCCGCCGTGACCACCAAGATCTCGCCGTTGCCCGTGGGCTCGGGCAGCTCGCCCGCCACGACCGCGGCCGCCTCATCGTGATACGTGCATGCGCACCCCAGCTCGGCGAGGCGGCGCGCCTTCGGCGCATCCACCCGCGTGACCAGCACGCGCTCCTGCCCGCGGCCGCGCAGGGCCTCCACGATGGCGGCTATCTGCTCGGCGGTCTTTCCGGCGCCGTACACCACCTCGGATACGCCGGTCCGCGCGCCCCGGGCGCAATCGACCGACGCGAACCCCAGGTCGGCCACCGCGTCCAGGTGCACCCGCTCGACCAGCTCGTCGGGCGGCATCGAACCGTTCGCCACGCGCGCTGCGAGCGCGCGCAGATCATCCGCGTCCATCTCGTCCCCTCTTCACTAAAAAACGCCCGCAGCGCGGCCGCCACTCGGGCGGAGCGGGCTGCGGGCGCGCATCATCGCTTACAGCGGGGCCTCTTCCCATGCGGGCTCCTTAAAGCCCACCAGGACGAAATCATCGCCCACCACCAGCGGGCGCTTGACCAGCATGCCGTCGGTGGCCAGCAGGTCGAACGCCTCGTCATCGGACATGCCGGCGTCGAGCTTGGCCTTGATGCCCAGCTCGCGATACTTCATGCCGCTCGTGTTGAAGAAGCGGCGCAGCGGCAGCCCCGAGCGCTCGTGCCAGGCCTTCAGCTCGGCGGCTGTGGGATTGTCCTCCACGATATGGCGGTCGGCATAGGCCACGCCGTGCTCGTCGAGCCACTTCTTGGCGCGCTTGCACGTGGTGCACTTGGGGTATTCGATAAACAGGACGGACATCATCGCCCCTTTCCTCGTATGGTCACGCAGCCGCCCGCCGTTGCGCAGGCGACCTCGTGCAGCGATTCTACCACGCGAATGCAGCGACCCCGCCGCATCGGGTAACACCGATGGGGCGGGGCCGGACGCACATGCGGCGCAAACGCCGCCATCGCCTGCGAACTTACAGCATGACCTGCTTGTTCACCTTATGGGCTGCAAACGAGAACACCACGCCCACCACGGCGTTGGCCACCACGGGCATCCACAGCCCCTGCATGAACATGATGTAGAACACCGACGCCGCGTTCACGATGAGCGCGATCACGACGATGGGCAGGATGCCCGTCACGCGCGACGGCACGTTGGCCGCGGTGGAGCCCAGAAAGCCCAGCAGCAGGTCGAACAGGGTCATGAGCGCCGTCAGCACGGCGATGAGGATACCCGCCAGCGTGTCGGCGTTGATGAAGTTCATCACGGTGAAGGGAATGAACAAGCCGCCCAGGGCGAGCATGACCAGGCTGGTTATCTTGAGCAGTTTCTGCATGGTGGACATAGGGCGTGCGTCTCCTCTTGGTCGCTTTCATTTCGTGCGAAGACGATTGTACCCGCGGCGCGCCCCGTTCGCACGGCGTCGCGCACGAGAGAGGCCGCAGCGCAGACGAACGGTCTCCCGGCGCCGCGCCGGCGCTGGAAGCGGCACCGCGCGCCCAGACGGTGCCTGTCTAGGCATCGCGCATGGCAGCGAGCCCCTCGTCGCACAGGGCGCCCAGGCGGCGCACCGTCTCGCGCATGTCGTCCTCGGTGGTCTCGGGATGGATGCAGCAGATGCGCAGCACCTTCATCCCGCGCAGCTCGGTGGTGAAGACGCCGGCGAACCCGCTCGCCACCATGCGGCGCGAGATGCGGGCGTTCAGCCGGTCGAGCTCCTCCTCGCCCAAGCCCGCGGGCGCATAGCGGAAGTTGATCATGGCCATCTGCGCCGGCGACACGATCTGCACGCGCTCGTCGCGCTCCAACTCGTCTTGCGCCCAGCGCGCCAGGTCGAAACCGTGCTCGACGGCAGCCGAGAGCGCATCGGACCCCATGACCTGCAGCGTGAACCACAGCTTGAGGCCGCGCGCGGGGCGCGTGAGCTCGGGACCCAGGTCCCAGGGATTGGTGATCTGCGCCGACTCCTCCAGGTCCTTGAGGTACTCGGGATGCGCGTTGAAGCTGCGCAACAGCGTGCGCTCGTCGCGCACGAGCACCATGCCGCACGAATAGGTCTGGAAGAGCCATTTATGGGCGTCCCAGCTCAGCGAGTCGGCGCGCTCCACACCGCGCAGCATGTCGCGGTAGCGCGTGAGCAGCACCGACGCGCCGATAGCGCCGTCGACGTGCATCCACAGGCCGTATGCCCGGGCGATGTCGGCGATCTGCGGCAGCGGCCCCACCGCGCCGGTGTTGGTGCTGCCGGCGGTGGCGATGATCGCGAACGGCTTGAGGCCGGCGTCGCGGTCCTCCACGATCGCGCGCTCGAGAGCGCCCAGATCCATGGTGAAGTCTTCGTCGTGGCAGGGAATCACCCGGATGCGCGACGGCGCGATGCCGATCATATGCAGGCCCTTCGCCACCGAGCTATGCGTCTGCTCGGACACGTAGGCCACGCCTCGGCACCATTCGTCCTCGGCGAGCTTGGCGTCGCGGGCGGCGACGAGCGCCGTCATATTGGCCATCGATCCGCCCGAGACGAAGACGCCGCCGGCGCCCTCGGGAAAACCGGCCTTGTCGCAGAACCAGCGCAGCAGCTCGTGCTCGGCCACGCAGCCCGCCGGGTAGTTGGCAAAGCTGCCCGCATGGCGGTTGTAGCCGGAGGCCATCATGTCGCCCAGCCACGACAGGGCGTTCACCGGGCCGGGAACGAAGCCCATGAAGCGCGCATGGTCGATGTTGTAGCCGTAGCCGATGATGTCGCGCTGCATCTCCTCGACCACCTCGTCGAGCGGCCGGCCCTGCGCGGGGATGCCGCGCTCGGCAATGGCCCGCAGCCGCTCGGGCGATGCCTCGCAGCTCACCGGCCCCTCGGACAGATGGCGGTTGCGCGAGAACAGCTCGCACACGAAGCGGACGGCGGCGAGCTCGACATCGGCCTCCTGGGCCGTTCCCTTGGCATACATGGCATTCCTCGTTTTCTTGATTGGCGGCGTCGAAGGCGTATAACGCTCCGCGCCGGGCGGGAGCGCAGGCGAGACGCGCCGGAAGCGATATTCACAACGAGGTCCATCGTCGCAACACGCGATCCATATGTAAAATGAAACTATTCGAAGCATCGTTCGATTTTGTTTATACCAAGAGGTAAAAGGCATTTCATCACAGTGCCCAAGGAGGAAGCATGGAGCTACGCGAGATCGAGACCTTCCTCGCCATCATCGACTGCGGCACGTTTTCAAAGGCGGCCGAGAAGCTCGGCTACTCGCAGTCCGCCGTGACCACGCAGGTCAAGCAGCTCGAACACGACCTCGGTGCGCGCTTGTTCGACCGCGTGCCCCGCGGCGCCGTCCTCACCGACCAGGGCCGCGCATTCGCTTTCCACGCCCAGGAGCTCATGGGCGCCGCGCGGGCGGCGCGGGCCTCGGTGGCCGCCGACCCGCTCGATCCGCACGATATGACGGGGACGCTGCGCATCGGCGCCGTGGAGTCCATCGCCACCGCCATCCTGCCCGACCTGCTCATCCGCTACCACGAGGTCTGCCCGCGCGTGCAGGCCGTCGTCGTGAGCGCGCCGCGCGACCTCATGGTGGAGGGCCTGCGCAACAACACCCTCGACCTGCTTCTCACCATGGAGCGCCACCTGCACCTGCCCGGCCTGGTCACGCACGCGCTGAGGCCCGAGCCCGTCGTCTTCGCCGCGGCGCCGCAGCTGCTGGCCGCATGCGACGTCGCGGCGGACGCGGGCGACCCCCTGGGCGCCGAGCAGCTCGTCCAGCTCCCCTTCGTCCTCACCGAGCACGGCGAGAGCTACCGCCTCGAACTCGATCGCGCCCTCGACGCGCTCGACCTGCGCATCGATCCCCTCGTCGAGGCGGGCAACACCGAGACGCTGGTCCACCTGGCCGAAGCGGGCGTGGGCGCCACCTTCGTTCCGCGCTTTTCGGCCCGACGGCGCCTCGACGCCGGCGCGCTCGTGGCGATCCAGACCGACTTGCAGCCCGTTCGCATGGAGACCCAGCTCATCCATCACAAGCAGAAATGGATCACCGCGCCCATGGCGCGCTTCATCGAGCTGCTCGAAACCGAGCTCGAAGCGGGCGCCGAAGCATAGCGATGCCGCCCGCTCCGAGCAGCCCGGCCGAAAGCGCGGGCGCATGCGAATGGCGCCATCGCCGGCAACCGTTCGGTATACTTAGGCGCATGGAACCACGAACCGCACCACAACGCCACCGCCACGACTCGCCCGGACGACGCGCCGCCCTCTACGGCGTGCTGGCCGCCATGGCGCTCGTCGCCGGCTACCTGGAGATGCTCCTGCCGCTTCCCGTCAACGTGCCCGGCATCAAGCTCGGCCTGGGCAACGCGGTGGTCCTCTTCGCGCTCCGGCGCCTCGGCGCGCGCCCTGCAGCCATCCTCATGCTCTGCAAGGCGGTGGCGTCCACCATCCTCTTCGCCAACCCCCAGACGTTCGTCTTCAGCCTGGCGGGCGGCGCCCTTTCCTGGCTCGTCATGGCAGCCGCCGAACGCAGCGGCGCGTTCTCGCTGGTAGCGATCTCGGTGCTGGGAGGCATCGCCCACAACGTGGGCCAGCTGCTCACCGTGGCCGCGCTGCTATCCCCGGGGGTCGCGTGGGTCAACGCGCCGTTCCTGCTCGTGGCAGGCGTGCTCTGCGGCGCCGCGGTCGGCGTGCTCGTGCGCGCCGTGGACGCGGCCCTTCCGCAGAAAGGCATGTGATATGGCAGATGACGCGCTGATGCGGCCCGCGAGCCGCCGCTCGATTCTGGCCGCCGCGGCGACCGCCGCCGGGAGCCTGCTCGGCACCTGCGGATGCGCGACGAACGCCGGCGGCGGGGCGGCGGCGGGCCGCTCGGCCGAACCCGTCACGGGCTCGACCTTCGCATTCGATACCTATTGCACGTTCACCGTATACGGCGATGACGCCGCGCCCGCCCGGCTCGCAGCGGCCTGCACGCGCTTCGACGAGCTCTTCGACCTCTACGACCCCGCCAGCGATATCGCCCGAATCAACGCCGCGGGCGGCGCCCCCGTATCGGTCGACCCCGACACCGTCGCCCTCGTCCGATGCGCGCTCGATTATTGCGCCGAGGCGGGCGGGCTGTTCGACATAACGATCGGAGCCGTCTCCACGCTGTGGGACTTCCAGGCCGGCGCGCGTCCGAGCGACGAGCAGGTCGCCGCCGCGCTGCCGCATGTGGATTGGCAAAAGGTCGTCGTGGACGAGGCGGCCGGCACCGTTCAGCTCCTCGACCCGGAGGCCCGCCTCGATATGGGCGGCATCGCCAAGGGCTACATAGCCGACCGCCTCTGCGAGCTGCTGCGGCGCGAAACCAACGCCTCCGCCGCCGCGCTCTCGCTGGGAGGCAACATCGCCTACCTGGGTGCGAAGCCCGACGGATCGCCCTGGAACACGGGCATCCGCGACCCCAACCACCCCGGTGGAAACCGCACCGTGGGCACCGCGCGCCTCGCCGGCGGCTCGCTTGTGACGAGCGGCCTGTACGAGCGCACGTTCGAGCTCGATGGCGTCACGTACTGGCACATCCTCGACCCGCGCACCGGGATGCCGGTGGCCACCGACACGGCCAGCGTCACCGTGGCGTGCCCCTCGTCCGCCACCGCCGACGCGCTCTCCACCACGCTGTTCGTAGCCGGCAGCCGCGAGGGCGCCGCCCTGGCAGACGCGCATGAGAAGACGGCCGCCTACTTCATCAAGACAGATGGTTCGACGGCCGAGAGCAGCTCCTGGCAGGAGCTCACGGATTTTAAAGCATAGGACGGCGGCGCTATACAACCGGCCCTCCCGGTAGCGCGGCGTCCGACGCGAGGGAAACCCGCAGAGGGCCGCCCCGCCTCAGATTCGTGCCTGTCCCTTTTCCGAGACGCGTTAGAATTCGCCGATGCGACGGACCTCGGGCTCGAGGTCCACGCCGAACTGGCACTTGACCTCGGTCTGGATGTGCTCGATGAGGCCGCAGACGTCGGCCGCCGTGGCGCCGCCCGTGTTCACCACGAATCCGCAGTGCTTCTGCGACACCTGCGCCGCGCCCACCGAGGCGCCGCGCAGCCCCGCATCCATGATGAGCTTGCCGGCGAAGTACCCTTCGGGGCGCTTGAAGGTCGATCCGGCCGAAGGCATCTCGAGCGGCTGCTTCTCCTCGCGACGCGCCTGGAAATCGTCCATGGCGAAGCGGATCGCATCGGGGCTGTCCGGTGCGAGCGCGAACGTCGCGCGCAGCACGACGAGGCCGTCGGAGTTGATACGGCTCTTGCGATAGCCGAACGCCAGCTGGTCCGCCTCGAGCGTGCACACCGAACCGCGCTGCCCGCGCTTGCTGGGCACGTAGACCTCCACGGACTCCAGCACATCGGCCGTCTGTCCGCCATAGGCGCCCGCATTCATGAAGCATGCGCCGCCCACCGTGGCGGGGATGCCCCACAGGGGCTCCATGCCGGACAGGCCCGCATCGGCCGCCGCAAGCGCCACGTCGCGCAGCAGCGCGCCGGCCTCGGCCGTCACACGGGTGCCCGACACCGAGATGGCCTGCATGGTATCGCGCAGCAGCACCACGACGCCGCGAATGCCGCGGTCGCCCACCAGCAGGTCCGACCCGTTGCCCACGATGGTCACCGGGACGTCCGCGAACGTGCAGGTATCGAGCACGCGCACGAGCTCCTCGGGCGAATGGGGGCGCACCAGCAGGTCCGCGGGACCGCCGATCCGAAAGGTGGTATGCAGCTTCATGGGCTCGACCATGAGGACGTCGTCCTCGCCCACGATGCCGCCCAGCGCGCACATCAGATCGGGATTGAAGCTTTCGTGTTCATGCATGGGGCACCGCCTCGTCGTTGCGTTCTTTACGATGCCTATCATACCCAGCGGCTCGAACCTTGCATACCGCTCCATAAAGCGGGTATAGTGGCGCTTGCATATGTTTCAGGGCGGGGTGCGATTCCCCACCGGCGGTGAGCGGCCACGCGCCGCAAGTCCGCGAACCGCGTACAGCGGCCGATCCGGTGCGATTCCGGAACCGACGGTTATAGTCCGGATGAAAGAAACGGAGGATGCCTCATGAGCGGCACCACCAACACCAAGACCATCGCGCTCACCGCGCTCTTCACCGCAGCGTCGCTGGCGCTGAGCTTCATCCAGATCCCCATCTTCCCCGCCGCCCCGTGGCTCATGTACGACCCCTCGGGCATCGTCTGCCTCATCGCGGCCCTCATCTTCGGGCCCAAGATCGGCGCCGCAGCGGCCATCATCTCCTGGATCCCCCGCGTCTTCCTCGATCCCTTCGGCGCGCCCATGGGCATCCTGTCCACCTGCGCGCTGGTGGTTCCCGCCGCCCTCATCTACCGCGCCGGCGGCCGCACGCGCAAGGCGTCGCTCATCGGCATGCTCGCCGGCGCGGCGCTCTCCATCGCGGTCTCCTGCGCTATGAACCTCGTGGTCACGCCCCTCTACACGCCCATCAGCATCGAAGCCGTGGCGGGCATGATCATCCCCATCCTGCTGCCCTTCAACACCATGAAGATGGTCATCAACGTGGCCGCGGGCAGCGCGCTGCTGGGCCCCTGCCTCAACGTAGCGGGCCCGGGCGCCGGCACGGGCGACCGCAGGAAGCGCTAGCCCCGCCATGCCCGCCGCCGTAGACCCCCGTTCGAACACCAGCTGCATCGAGCTCTCGCACGTCGACTTCCACTACGGAGACGACGGCGATGCGCCGGCGCTGCACGACATCTGCCTGCGCATCGAGGCAGGCGAGCACGTCTGCATCCTGGGCGGCAACGGGTCGGGCAAATCCACGCTCGTGCAGCTCATGAACGCCCTGCTCGTCCCCTGCGCGGGAACGGCGACCGTCTTCGGACTGGACACCGCCCTCCCCGACGCCGTGGCACCCATCCGCCAGCAGGCGGCCATGGTCTTCCAGCACCCCGAGGACCAGATGACCACGAGCATCGTGGCCGACGACGTGGCCTTCGGACCCGAGAACCTGGGCATCCCCTCCAAGCAGATCGCGCAGCGCGTCGACGACGCCCTGGCCACCGTGGAGATGGCGGCCTTCGCGCAGGCCGAC
>NZ_JADNJJ010000166.1:0-11807 GCF_015554865.1 Collinsella sp. D33t1_170424_A12
AACTCACAGCATGCGGGAGCCCTCCCTATTTGTCACCATCGAGATGTAAACAACGTCTTGGCACTTAACAGCTAGCGGACTGCGGAGGCATCGCGATCGGGGCGGCGCGTTGTTAGCGCAACGGACGCTAAAATGCGCACGCGTGGGTGTTTTCGGCGCAGCTGGGTATAATGGTTCATCAACAAGGTCGAATCGTGACTTGTGGAAGGATATCGATATGGGTAAAGGCTTTGCTTTCGTAACGGGCGCCGCTGTGGGAGCCGTTGCAGGAACGATCATCGGTTTGCTGGTCGCCCCGCGCTCCGGTGCCGAGACGCGCGCCATGGCCGCCGATATGGCGAATGACGCATGGGATTCCGCGCGCGACATGTACGAGCAGGGCGTCGACCAGGCTCGCGCCGCCGCAACCGATTTCGGTCCCATGATGGACGCCAAGACCGACGAGCTGCGCGCAAAGGTCGACCTCGCCCGCGAGCGTATGGACCAGCTGCGCGAGTCGCTCAACGATGCCATCGCCGGCGGCAACGTAACCCCCGCTGCGGACGTCGTCGTGGAAAGCTCCGTGGCCGAGGCTCCTGTCGAGGCGTAGATGCGCACCGCAGACTTCCAAGGCGTTCGCATCTACAAGCTGGTCCCCGACGAGCAGCGCGTCAAGAAGGACGGAACGCTCAAGGATCTCAAGCGCTTGGGCAAGGTCCATCTGCCCGTGTTCACGCCGGATGGCCGTACCGTGGTGGGCTTCATGGTGAAGCTGCCCGACATCGCCGGCATGATCAAGCAAGAGGACCGCTTCGTCGCGCTTGACGCCATCGATGTGCGCGAGGGCCAGCTGGTCGTTGCCGATGCACGCGAGTCCTACGACACCCCGGCGGCGAAACGCCTCGGCGTGGATCTGGATTCGTGCATCATCTGGACGGGCATGGATGTTGTGACCAAGACGGGCAAAAAGCTCGGCTACTGCTCCGATGTAACGTGTCATCCTCGCACGGGCGCCGTGCAGGAGTTCTATATCACACCGGGAGCCGCGTCGAGCGCCCTGATCGGCCACATCGCCATGCCGGTCGACATGATGATCGGCTACAGGCGCGGTGCTATGGTGGTCGCCGAGGAGGCGGCCTCGCTCGAGTTCTCGGGCGGTGCTGCGGCCAAGGCCGCCGAGGCGTCCGTAAAGGTGAGCGCGGGCGTGAAGAAGGGCGCTAAGACGCTCGATGAAAAGGGCTCGGAAGCGGTGACCAAGGGCAGCCGTGCTCTGGGCGAGCGTATCGGCCAGACGGGCGATGCCATCAAGGGGTTCTCGGACGAGTACCATAAGGCCGCGGGCACCCCCGCCAAGAAGAAGGGTGCCCCCGCCAAGAAGAGCGGCTCTTCGCAGGGGTCCGCCGCCCGCGCCGTGGGCAAGCAGCTGGGTAAGACCACCGGCATGTTCCAGGCGTTTGCCAGCGAGTTCAAGAAGGCGTCGGGCGCGTCCCCGAAGAAACCGCCATCGAAATAAAAGCGCGTTCGCTCCGCGGCGAACAGGGGATAAGGAGATTCGTTGCCTCATTACACCACCTCCTACTCCACAAAGAAGCGCCCGGCGTATCGGCCGGGCGCTGCTCAGCATCTGCCGAGCGCGAATAGGCGCCGGGTGCGCAAGCCCGGCGTTCAGTACCTGCATCATTCGCAGGGATTCGGCCGCAAGACCAGGCGGCAGATGGGGACGCGGCGCCCTCGGAACTCGCGCAGGCCCTATGCGTTCATCGCCGTGGGCTGCGCGTTCCTTTTCTTCGTCGCCAGCGTCATCTGGTATATGAATCGAAGCGTCGACATCACGCTGAACGGCGCCGATGCGAAGGCGCGTATCAACTCCTCCATCGAGCAGCTCATCGCAGACCAGGGGCTTGAGCCCACGCCGGGCAAGCTGCTGGCGGTGGATGATGCCGTGTTGGACAAGCGCGGTGGCGAGCGCGTTTCGGTGAAGCTCAACGGAAGGCAGGTCGATAACGACAAGCTGGTCGAAACCAGGCTTCAAGAGCACGACGAGGTCGAGATCGGCGACGGTCGCGACGAGTACGAACCGCATGAGGTGCAGGCGACGACCATCGAGCCCAAGCTGGTCACGACGGGCAGCGGCGCGATCGAGTACGTGAAGACCTGGGGCGTGCCCGGCCGCAGCGAGGTGTGGACCGGTAAGACATCGGGCAAGACGTTCGATCGCGGCGTGGTGAAGGACGCGGTTGATTGCGTGGTCGCGCGCGCCTCGGTGAATCCCGACGTCAAGGGCAAGAAGTACGTGGCGCTTACGTTTGACGAGGGTCCAAGCGAATATACCGAGCAGATCGTTTCGATTCTGCAGCAAAAAGGCGCTTCGGCGACATTTTTCCTGGCAGGTGACGCGGTGGAGGAGCACGCGGACGCGGCGAAGACTATCGCGGCAGCCGGATTCGAGCTCGGATCCAACTCGTATGAGGATAAAAGCCTTACCGATCAGTCCGCATCGGCTGCGCGCAAGCAGATCAGCGCGGGATTCGACGCGATCGAGCAGGCAACGGGGAAGCGAACGGCGCTGCTGCGCGCCCCGTTCGCGGCGTTCTCCGAGCGCACCTGGGCCGAAACCATGGACTTGGTGGGGGCTGCGGTGTCGTGGAACGTCGATTCGGGCGACTGGATGCTGCCGGGCGCCGATGCCGTGGTGAGTTCGGTGCTGGGTTCGGTCTCAAACGGGAGCATCGTGCTGCTCACCGATAACGCATCATCGGGCCGCCAGGCCGTGGAAGCGCTCCCCGCGCTGTTAGACGGCTTGCGCCGGGAGGGCTACGAGGTCGTAAGCCTGTCCGAGCTGATTGCCACCGACGATGACCTGGCCAAGGCGTTGCCGACGCCCGGCAAGGTCTCGATGCCGAAAGATGCGGTGCTACCGCGGGTCGCCAAAACCGAGGAGTAGCGCGTCTGCGCGCGGTCGTTCCACGGCCGGCCGGCCGTTGCCGATGAGGGGTCTTGTTGACAGTTTTGTCATGCTGGCGCTGAAGGCCGTCCGATGTCCGTGCCAGCGGGCACAATAGGGGCGTGAACGCATGCATGACCGTGGAGGCGCCATATGAAGCAGGAGACAAAGAGGGCGGGGGCACCCGCTCCCGCGCAGAAACCGCATCCGCGCCCGGCTGCGGGTTCGCCATCGGGTGCGGCTTCGGCGCGCTTAGCCCCGTTCGCCGTGATAGGCCTGGCGGTATGCGCGGTGCTCGCGCTGTGCTATTGGAACTTCTGGCGTCCGGTTTCCATCACCGTGAACGGCGAGGGGCAGACGATGCTGGTGAACACGTCGGTGCAGGCGCTTCTGGAAGACCGCGCGTTCTTCGATGCACCGCCGGGCAGGTTGCTCTCCCTGGGCGGCGCCGTGCTCGACGAGGCGGGCGGCGAGCGCTGTACGGTGCGCATGAACGGCGAGGAGCTCGCTTCGAGCCGGTTTGCAGACACGAAGGTGCCCGAAGGCGCCGAGCTCGAGGTGTCGGCGGGCGCCGACCGAACCGAGCCTTCTTTCGAGCAGACGGTCGCGGCCGCGCCGGGCATCACGATGGAACCGGGTGGCGCCGTGCAGTTCGTCTCGCAGTGGGGCGTCCCGGGCAAGAAGGTCGTGACGGTGGGCGAGCGCTCGGGTGAGACCGTTGACAAGGAGATCGTCCAGGCACCGGTCGACATGGTGGTGTCGTCGCTCAACGTGAAGCCGCAGGGCGCCGGCAAGTACATCGCGCTCACCTTTGACGACGGACCGAGCGGGTATACGCCCGACATCCTGGGCATCCTGGCCTCAAAGGGAGCGAAGGCGACGTTCTTCAACCTGGGGAGCAGCGAGGCACGCTATGCCTCGTATGCCAAGCAGCTGGTCGACGGCGGCCACGAGCTGGCGAGCCATACCAATGCGCACCAGTACCTGCCCGACCTTGATGCGCCCTCACTACGAGCCGAGATCACGTCGGCTGCCGACGCCATCGAATCCGCGGCGGGGGTGCGCCCGCAGATGATGCGCGCCCCGTACGGCGCCTTCGCTGCGAACGACTGGGCGCGTGCGGGCGATCTTATAAGCTGCAACGTGCTGTGGAACATCGATACCCTCGACTGGAAGCGTCCGGGTGCGGCGGCCATCACCTCGATGGTCCTTGACAACGCGTTTAACGGCGCGATCGTGCTGATGCACGACGGCGGCGGTAACCGAGAGCAAGACGTGGAGGCGCTGCCGGGCATCATCGATGGGCTGCGCGGTGCGGGCTACGAGCTGGTCACCGTAAGCGAGCTGATGGACAAGGACGACCGCTTCCCCGATGCAGTTGTAGAGGGGGATGTCGCGATGCCCGAGGGGGCGGAGCTGCCGCCGGCGGCCTAGGAGCGAATGCCGTCCGAATGCCTGCGGACATGCAAGCTTTGCGTAAAACCTGGCCGTGCTCCGCGCATGGATGCTATAGTAAAGAGCGGTTACGGCTCGTCCGTGACCGCTTTTGTTTGTAACGAGGGTCACGAGAAAGGCTCAAGGTGAAATCGAAACCTCGACCACACAGTAGCTGCTGACCCTGTGCCGCCCTTCGCTGCGGCGCGCGCGGGGTCGCGCGTCCCGTACCGTATGCATATGCGTATTGGCGAAGGAGAACTATGAACTATCTTTCCGAGATGCTCAGGCTTCCCGTTCTTGACGTGAACGGCGAGAAGCTCGGTATCGTCAACGACTTCGGCATCGCCACCGGCGAGGTCTTCCCCCATGTGACGTCGCTGGCCTTTCAGGGGCCCGGGAAAACGCCCTTTATGATCAGCTGGCGCAAGTACGTCGACCATGTGGACGATACGGGCGTGTACCTCAACTGTCCCGATACCGACATCCGCTTCTCGTACCTGCAGCCCGACGAGGTGCTGTTGGCGCGCGATATCCTCAACAAGCAGATCGTGGACACGCAGGGCATGAAGGTCGTGCGCGTAAACGATATCAAGTTCTCGGTCTCGGGTGAAAACCAGCTGCAGCTGCGCTTGCTCGGTGCCGAGGTGGGCGCTCGCGGCTTGCTGCGTGCGATTCATCCCGCGTTGGAGCGCGCCGTCGAGCGCATGGCGAAGGCCGTGGGCAAGCCGCTGGGCGAGGATATCATCGCCTGGTCGTATATGGACCTGCTGGAGCGCTCCACGCAGAACATCAAGCTCTCGGTGTCGCACAAGACGCTCGACGAGCTGCACCCGGCCGATATCGCCGACATCATCGAGCAGCTCGATCCTCGTCTGCGAAGCCAGGTGTTCGCGCAGCTCGATACCGCTCAGGCGGCCGAGGCCATCGCCGAGCTCGACGACGACGAGCTCGTGGCCGAGATGCTCGAGGGCATGACCGACCGCGACGCGTCCTCGATGCTCGCGCTCATGGACCCCGACGACGCCGTCGAGCTCATCGAGGAGCTCGGCAACGAGAAAGCCGAGAAGCTCCTGCGCCTCATGGGCGTCAAGGAGGAGAAGGCCATCCGCAACCTGCTTGGATACGAGGAGGATACCGCGGGCCGCATCATGACGAGCGAGTTCGTGGCGCTGCCCTCCACCGCCACCGTGCAGGACGCCATCGACGCCATCAAGAAGCTCGACGAGGATTTCGAGAGCGTCTACTACGTGTACACCACCGACCCGTCCGGCATGCTTACCGGCGTGCTGTCGCTGCGCACGCTCATCGTGGCCGATCACGATGCGCGCCTCTCCGAGCTCGCCTACCGCGATGTGGTGTGGGTCGCTCCCGATCTCGACCAGGAGCAGGTGACCGAGGAGATGACCAAGTACGACCTCGTGGCCATTCCGGTGTGCGACGAGAACCGCCATATTCTGGGCATCGTCACGTTCGACGACGCTATGGATGTCATTGCCGAGGAGCATCAGGAGGACCTGCAGATCGCCGGCCTTTCCTCGGGCGAGTCCACTACGGGCGAGTCGGCGCATACCTTCGTGTGGTTCGCCCAGCGCCAGTACTGGATCGCAGTGTGGGCCATCGCGGCCTGCGCCATCGCCGCCATCGCGGTCACGGCGCCCGATCGCATAGCCGCCGACGCCGACGCGCTGCGCATCATCACGAACGAGGGCCTGTTCGCGCTCATGCCCATCTCCATCATGCCGGTGGTGCTGCTGGCCGCCATGCGCATGACGGCCTTTGTGAAGAACAGCTTCCTGGAGTACGACGACCGCGAGGACGAACCACGTCCTTATCTGGGATTCTTCCTTAAATCCACGCTTATCGGCTTGGTACTGGCCGCCGTTGTGTACCTGTGTGGCGAGCTCATGGCAACCACGATCTTCGCGGGCGGCGACCCCATGGTCATCGCCACGTACATGGATTGCTTCCGCAACGCGGCCCTGGTGATCACGGCCACGTATGCGAGCGCGGTGATCTACTTCGCCGTGCTGGTGCGCGGCGAGGATCGCGACCACACGGCCTCGGGCACGTCGCTCACGTTCGCGGCGGTCCTGCTCGCGGCGTTGGCGTACACGGTGCTGGGCGCCGTGCCCTTGTTGTAGGACGGGCTGGTGAAGCATGCAACCAGAGACTAAACAGAAGCTGACCGTCGCCGCCGTGCTGGGTGCCATGGGCCCCGGTCTGCTGGCGGCCCTCTCGGGTAACGACGCGGGCGGCATCGCAACGTATTCGAGCGCGGGCGCGAGCTACGGCTATGGCACGTTGTGGATGCTGCCGGTTATGGCGTTGCTGCTCATCGTGGTGCAGGAGACCGCGGCGCGCTGCGGTTGCGTTACGGGCAAGGGCTTCGCCTCGCTTATCCGTGAGAAGTTCGGCGTGCGCAAGAGCGCCCTGGCCATGGGTGCTTTGCTCATCGCGAACACGGCCGTGACCATCTCCGAGTTCGCGGGCATCGCGAGCGGCCTGGCGCTGTTCGGCGTGCCCAAGACGGTGTCGGTTCCCCTGGTGGCGCTGCTGGTGTGGATGCTCACCATGAGCGGCAGCTTTCGCCGTATCGAGAAGATCCTGCTGCTGGTGAGCTGCGTGTTCGTAACGTACATCGTGGCTGCGTTCCTGGCGGGGCCCAACTGGGGGGAGGTGGCCATGGCGACGGTCACCCCGCATCTGGTGAACGAGCCGCAGTACGTCTCCCTGCTCGTCGCCACCATCGGCACCACCATCGCGCCCTGGATGATCTTCCTGGCGCAGAACAACGTGGTCGATAAGAACATCGACGAGGACGGCATCGTGCTGCAGCGCATCGACACCGCCACGGGCTCCATCATCGCCTGCGCTATCGCGTGGTTCATCATCGTGACCACGGGCGCCGTTCTGCACCCGGCAGGCATCGAGGTCGCCGACGCGGCCGACGCCGCGCTTGCGCTCGAGCCCATCGCCGGCGAGTTCTCCACGATTCTGTTTGCCTCCGGCCTGGTTGCCGCGAGCTTCCTGGCCGCGTGCGTGCTGCCCGGTGTGACCTCGAGCGCCATCTGCGAGGCTTTCGGCTGGGAGCGCGGCGCCGATCGCAGCTGGGACGAGGCGCCCGTCTACCGCGGCATCATCACCGCGGTTATCGCCGCGTCCGCGCTGCTGGTCATCATGCCCGGCGTCGACCTGTTCCAGATCATGATGAGCGCGCAGGTCATCAACGGCGTGCTGCTGCCCGTGTTGCTGGTGTTCTTGGTCTTCATCGCCCAGGACAAGCACATCATGGGCAAATATCGCAACGGCCGTGCGTGGAACGTGCTCACCTGGGGCACGATCATCCTCATTACCGTGCTCACCGCCGTGATGTTTGGCCTGCAAGCGCTGGGGTACTAGCGCCCGGCGGGCTCGGGTTCGGGTGCGCCTCCGTGTTGGAGCGACCCGCCGGCAACGGTGTCGAGCCAGTTGCGGCCCAGGCGATCGACAGCCTCTATGACCTGCTGCTCCACGTGGTCTTCCGCGTGCAGCGGCAGGTCTTTCTTTACCGCGTCGTAGATGAGCTGGATGTAGTACGCAGCGCCCTCGGACGACAGGTGCGTTCCGTCGCCGTCGAACAGCTCGCTGCGCCCCTCGCTGAGGGCATGCCAATCGATTACGCGGATGTTGCCGTAGCGATCGGCGGCGCGCATCATGGCCTCGTTGGTGGGAGCCACCCACGGTTGCGGGCTGCGCGTGGTGACGAATACGGCGATGCGGTCGGGGCCGAGCAGGTTCATGATGGCGTCGATATCGCCATCGGTTACCAGGCCGTTCGTGCCGAGCGCGATAACGGCGACCCTGCCTATCTGGTTGTTGGCCAGGTAGGTCGAGATCAATTCGATGCCCGTTCCGAACTGGCGGTTCTTCTTGGCGTCGATGAGCCCGTGCGGGAAGGTGCGCTGGAAATCGGGGATGGTGCGCAGCGAGACCGAGTCTCCGACCATCACGACGTCGTACGCGGTATCGGCGAACTGCGGGGCATCCGAGGTGGCGGCGTCCGTCTCCCCGGGGGCTGCGCTGGCATCCTGTTCGTCGTCGCCCTGGGCGAGCAACGCCGCGCCCTCGGTGCTGAGGGCGTCCGTCTTGGGAACGAGGGCCAGCGAGAGCCCGGCGGCGGCGAGGACGATGACGGCGCTGCCGAATGCGACGGGCCGCTGCCGTACGATCGCCGCGGGCGCGGTGCCTGCGCACACCTCGTGTGCGAGCGTGCCCATGAGGCCATGGCGAAACGGCGTTTCGATGAAGCGGTACGAGAGCTCGGCTACGGCCAGCACCACGGCGAGCTGGGCGAGCGTCTCCCACCATGGATCGGCGGTGATATCGGTAACCGGGTTCATGAGCGCGAGCAGCGGAAAATGCCAGAGGTAGATGCTGTACGAGCGTTTGCCGAGCCACACCAGGGGCTTCCACGAGAGGATGCGCGCCACCAGGCCGTCCTGGCGCATGCATGCGGCGATGAGCGCGAGCGTGAGCAGCGAGCATAGCAGCATGCCGCCGCGGTATGGGAAAGCCGAATAGCCGTTGGAGAACGCGAAGAGCGCCAGAAGGCCGCCGATGGCCGCGAAGCCCACAAGGTCGGTCTCGCGCCCGTCGCGCTCGGATGCGACGCGGGGCAGGCGCCCGCGCAGGCAATAGCTTGCCAGATGCCGCGGGAAGAGGGCTCGGTCGGGGATGAAAGCGAACCAGCCGCCCAGGAGTAGGGAGAACGCGCGCGTATCGGTGCCGTAGTAGACGCGGCTCGGGTCGGCGCCGGGGGTGTAGAGCAGCGCCATGGCGAGGGCCGAGGCGCAGGCGAGGACGAGCACGGCGCGGCGCACCTGCGGACGCCTGACGCGTAGCGACAGCATGGCGAACAGCAGGGGCGGCCATGCAAGGTAGAACTGCTCCTCGATGGCGAGCGACCAGAAGTGCGTGAGCGGCGAGGGGTCGCCCAGGGCGGCGAAATACGAGGTATCTTGCGCGATCTGCCACCAGTTGTTGACGAAGAAGAGCGATGGCAGGATGTCGGGCCGCATCTTGGTGAGCATCACGTGGTTGAAGGCGGCGCACAGAACGATGACTACCGCGACGAGCGCGACGATGGCGGGAAGCAGGCGCCGTACGCGGCGAATCCAGAACTGCTTGAGGTCGACGCGGCCCGTCACATCGAACTCGCGCAGCAGCAGGCGCGTGATGATGAAGCCCGAGATGACGAAGAACATGGTGACGCCCAGCAGGCCTCCCTGCATCCAGGGGAGATTGAGGTGGTAGAGCACGACGGCGCAGACGGCGAGGGTGCGGATGCCGTCGAGCGCGGGGATATAGCGCTTCTGCGCGACGGCGGAACCGCCGCGCGTCCGGTCGTCGGCTGCGGTGCTCTGGTCGTCATGGCGGACGGAGTCGGATGGATGGGTGCTCATGGCTGCCTCGGTAGCTTCGGTCACGGTTCCTAAGGGCGTTCGGCTTCATTGTAGCTACTCGCCAAAAGCCGCGGCGCGCATGCGGTGCAAGCATACGAAAACGCCCCGCGGGCGTTCCGAACTGCCTCCCATTTGTTGGACTTCTAGTTCCTTGTCCAAGAAATGGGGCGCAGTTCAGGGCGTTCCGCGGGGCGCGTGCGCATGCGATGGATGCGCCGCGAGGGCGCGGGGTGGTTGCTAGAACTTCACCTGGGGGACGTCGCGCGTCTCGGGGGCTGCTTCGAAGCCGGAGCGCTCTTTGAACTGGAAGATGCCGGCAAAGATGTTGCCGGGGAAAGTCTGGATGGCGTTGTTGTACTTGAACACGCAGTCGTTGTAGCTCTGGCGCGCGTAGGAGATCTTGTTCTCGGTATCTTCGAGCGTGCCCTGGAGTTGGCTGAAGTTGGTGTTGGCCTTGAGGTCGGGATACGCCTCGGCAACGGCCAGCAGCTGGCGCAGGGCGCCGGTGAGGACGTTGTCGGCGGCGATCTTCTCGTCCGGCGTGCTTGCGGAGACGGCGGCGTTGCGCGCCGAGGTGACCGCGTCGAGCGTCTCCTTCTCGTGCGCGGCGTAGCCCTTGACCGTTTCGACGAGATTGGGGATGAGGTCGTTGCGGCGCTGCAGCTGCGTATCGATGTTCTGCCACGCGTTGTCGATGCGGTTGCGCAGCGTGACCATGTTGTTGTAGATGCCGGCGACGGCGCTGATGATCGCGACGATCAAGACGATGCCGATGATGATGGGAAGCATGAAAACCCCTGTCTCCTTGAGCGCGCTCAGAAGGTGCGCGGCGCGCAGTTGAGCACAGTATACCCGCTTCTTTCGCGCGGCTGCGGGTCCGCGCGGAGCGAGCGGAAGCAGTGGCGATGCGGGCGGACCGCCGGTGCGTCCACGGCCATAGCGCTTCAGCCTACTGATATCGTTTGTTGACAAGCGTATGCTAAGAGACAAAATGAAGTACTTGGACTAACAGGTCACTATGATATGTGAAAGACCAGTCGGGGTTGAGGTATGGATCTGCGCGTTAAGAAAACGTACGCCGCGCTCATCGAGGCGTGCACCAAGCTGCTGTCCGAGCGTCGCTACGAGGACATGTCGGTGGCGATGCTGTGCGAGGAGGCGACGATTCGCCGCACTACGTTCTACAAGCACTTCGCCGATAAGTCGGAGTTCTTTGCGTTCTATGTCGAGAGCTTGCGCAGCCAGATGGTCGAGCGCGGCCACCGTGCGCTGCAGAACGTGGGCGAGCAGGCCGATGAGGCGGGCGAGCGCCGCGCCGTGCTGTACGAGTTTGCCGATTACCTGCTCGAGCACGAGGCCCTGATGGACAACATCTTCTCGAGCTCGCTGTCGGGCGTGCTGCTCGATGTGATCTGCGAGAAGGTGGCGGATGCATTCTACGAGGGAGCGGTGCGTCATCTGCAGGGCAGCGCCCCCGCCGCAGCCGATCTTGTGGAGCGTGCAGATTTTGCAGCCGGCGGCGTGGTGCGCAGCATGCTGCGGTGGTGGAACGGCTCCGACCGGGCTGAGCGCCGAGAGGACTTCGTCGAGCTGTCCGCCGCCTTGGCCGCGCGGGTTCTCGACGAATAGCGTGGTACGACCGGGGCTGGTGCCTGGCGGCAAGATTGCGGCCTACAGGGCTGCATGGGCGAAAAACCTGACGGTAAGAATGCGCCGGCGTCGGCTGTCGGGAGCTTCATGGCGGACGGGCCGTTTCGCCGCGGAAAACAGACGGCTGGGATATTGGCCCGCGGAAACCTGACGGTACGGACGCAAGATCGGGCTTCTACCCGGGAGAAAACCGCGCCGGACGCTTGTTGTCGGGAGGAATCTGGCGCAAGGGGGGGCTGCTGACGCGGAAGCCTGACGGTAAGGGCCGAGCTGCGCCCGTACGGGTTCGAATCCCCGCGCGTGCCATGAAAAAAGCGAGCCCGGCGGACTCGCAATCTCAACAAATCTGGCGGAGA
>NZ_JADNJJ010000167.1:0-3547 GCF_015554865.1 Collinsella sp. D33t1_170424_A12
ATGGCTCAGTTGGTAGAGCACAACCTTGCCAAGGTTGGGGTCGCGGGTTCGAGCCCCGTTGTCCGCTCCATCGCATGATAGAAGAGCTGGTTGTATGACCGGCTCTTTTTTTATATCTATGTTCCTCTTGGCAAAGCAAGCGTACACATGCGAGCTTCAGGGCATACGATACCAGTCGCCCGATTCGCACATGGCTCAGGTGGAAAGCCGGCTACCGAGGTGGCACGGAGACCATGTCATACGAGAAGATACAGGCGATGGCATCCGCGCACGCCTACGAAGACCGCGTCATCTTGATGAGACGCACCATGGTGCCCCGTCCATCGCAGCGCCGTGCGACCTCCACGCTATCAACCAGCATGCGCATAAGCTTGATGCCGCGACCGCGTATCTCGCTCGCCTCAACCTCTTCATTACCGCCGAGCTCGAATCCGCAGCCGCGGTCACCCACCTCGATAACGACGCGGTCGCGATATGCATAGATGGATAAGGAGCACGAGCATCCGCACGCATGATCATATGCATTGGACAGCGCCTCGCCCGCAGCCAGGGCCGTATCGAAGCGGTCCTCCGCAGTCATAGGCAGAGAGGACAGCAGATCGGAAACGCGATGGCGGTAATACGGCAGGTTCTCGATACCCTCGCTCACCGAAAGCGTCTTGCTCCACAGCGGGCTCTCATCGGCCGACAGGACCGGAATGGGCGGCTTGTTAGCAGCTGTGACATGCAGAGCATCGATCAAGCGCGCGATCTGCAGGAAACGAACGACATACGGCGATGCGTTGACAAGCGAAAGCAGCCCGCCAAGCCCGGACAGGCGACGGGCGCACGAAAGCAGAAATGCCAGGCCCGTCGAATCGATGAACGAGACGCTTTGGCAATTCACGAGCACGCGCCGCACGCCGCCATCGACCAATCCATCAACCTGTTCGCGTAGCAGCGGCACAGTGATGATATCGATGTCGTGCGCGGGCGCGATCACGGCTATGTCGTTCCATTCGTTCATGCAACTATAGTTCCCGTGTTCGCGGAACTCTAAACAGCCTACCGGCGGCAAGTTTGCCGAATGGACCTACTCCCCCGCACCATCGAATCGCAGGGCGACCAGAGCGATATCGTCATCGAGGGCCGAGCCCGAGAATCGGTCGAGTTCAGATAGCACGGTATCGCATAAGCCCTCGATACCCGCACCGCTCTCGCGTAAGAGCACATCGCGCAGGCGATCCTCGCCGAAGAAACCGCCCTGGGCGTCTCGCGCCTCGATGGCACCGTCGGTATACATGAAGAGCATGTCGCCCGGCTCGAACGTGAAGACGCCGTTTTCATACACCATGGAATCGAACGCGCCCACGACGCCCGACTGAACGCTGAGCAGCTCGACCTCGCCTGCACGGTCCCCGTCCTCGTGCGGTGGATGAATGAGCATCGCGGGCGGATGCCCCGCCGAACAATACGTGGCGGTGCGAGAGCGCAAGTCGATCTTCGCAATGAACATCGTGGCGAACGTCTCGAGACGCGAGAAGCTCATAAGCATGCTGTTGAGCGCACGCGCGAGCGCCGCAGGAGGGCGGCCCTCCCAGGCATAGGCCGTGAGCGCCGTCTTGACCAGCGCAGACATGGAGGCCGCCTCGACGCCCTTGCCCGAAACGTCGCCCAAGATCATGACCGCACGATCATCGGGCAGACGGATGAGCGTGTAGAAATCACCGCCCACCAGCGCCTGCCGCGTCGCCGAAGAGTATCGCGAATCGGTGGTGATGCCGGGAACCGCACCCAGGGAGCTCCTCATGCCCGCCTGAAGCGTCTGCGCGATGCGCTGCTCCTCCTTCTTGTTTCGAACGCCACTGGTGATGAGCTCGAAGTCGTGTACGAGTCGAACGAGGTAATCGTACTCGAGGTCATCGATCGGCTCCTGGGAGCCATCGCGAAGCAGGAGGAAATACCTCAGGGGCGCGACAGCCTTGCCGGATGCATCGCGCGGCAGGATGCTTCCCAGCTTCAAGGCGTCCGGCCCCTCCGCACTCACGAGATCATCCGCAGCGTCCTCGAAGGGTGCCCCCATATCTACGAAGGCGCCCTGGCACGGAAGGCCATGATCGGCCAACCAGTCGCCTGCTCGCGTCGTGCGGTCGACACGAACGACGCGAGCGCTTTTGAGCGACGGCACGCCTCCAGCCGACAGCGGGGCAGCAGAGTCAACGGGCCCCGCGGCGCGCGAGGCGGGCATACGCATGGAGAAGAAGTCATCCGGGTCGCCGGGAAGCTCAACGCGGCTGCCACCCTCGAAGTCAACGACATAGCAGTCGCGAACCTGATCGAGGATGACGGGACATACCCGGCATGAAAGAACTCGGCGCAACTCGGAGCCGAGCAATGAGTAGGTGCCCGCAGCGTCGCCCTCGACGGAAAGCAAGTTGTCACGCAAGGCATTGAGCGAGCGCGTCAGTCCGGCGGTCTTACGCGAGCGCAAGGCGGTGATAAGGCCCACGAGCTCGATGGAAAGGTAATCGCAAATAACTTCCAGCACGCGGACCTCGTTCATTCGAGGCGTTGTATGGCGGCGCCACCCGAGCTCGATGACACCGAGGACCTGCGTACCGAAGAAGATGGGCACGGCGATCATGGTCTTAAAGGGCGGCATATCCTGGACGCGAACAGGAAGCGAGATGCGCGAGTCGAGGTCGTAGAACGCACCGGAAATAGGCGATGCGCCTTCATCGGCCGGTACGATGGAGAAGCGGCATGAACGCGATTCTTTAAGGAGATGCGAGGCCACACCCGATCCGTACGGCACGAATTCAGGGACATACGAGCTATGCAGCGAGTCCGAGATTCCACGCAGCTTAAAACCGCCGCTCTCTGAAAAATAGATAGCGCTTCCGTCGGCATCAAGGGTGTCGACGAGTTTATTGAGAACCGTATCCACAAGCGATGGAAGGTCTTCGGACCCCACGGTGGACATAATTACCGAGAGCGTGCCGGAAAGGCGCTTATTCGCGGCCTGAACCTCCGAGAGCAGCCGTTGCGTCTGGCGGTCATGAGCATAGCGTTCCTCGAGGCTTCGCATGACGATGAGCACATGGGGGCTTGCAGCCGGCGCGTCGTAGTTGGCGGCGGGATTGAGCAATAGCGAGCGAACAGTCACCGGAATGAAGGAACCATCGAACAGTTTCAGCATGAGCGTGTTATCGACGCCGTCGACGGTAAAGGGCAGCTTATGGCCCGCGGCGCGCTCGAAGGTCTCGCTAAAGAGAATGTCTTTGATATCGCAATCGATCACGAGATCACGCGGACTCGAAATAAGACGTAGGAACTGCTTGTTAACATGCAGCACCGTACCATCGCGATGACAAAGCGCGACGGCATCGTTAGTAATTTCAACCAGACGAGCGAGATTGGGATACTCTTCGGTTGCGATGGCCTCCATTGCTACCCCTTCGATCCACGATGATTCGGTAGGTAGATAGGATACAGCGAAAGAAGCCAAGATGCGTAGTTATACAAAAAACGCGGACCCGAAGGTCCGCGTTACTATTCGATGGTGTCG
>NZ_JADNJJ010000168.1:0-1481 GCF_015554865.1 Collinsella sp. D33t1_170424_A12
CACGCGTCGGCGCTGCTCCGCCTGCGGATTGCCCTTGGCGAAGCGCGACACCGGCGGCAGGATGCTGGCGACGGTGGTGCCCTCCTGGGGGACGCAGCCCGCTTCGAAGGCCTCGCTTACCAGCGTGCGCGTCTAATTGGGCTTGAGGCGCTCGCACTCGATGATGTCGCCGAGCTCCGAGCATCGCTGCGTCGCCAGGGGTGGTACCCCAAGGTAACGAGGGGGCTTTTCATGCAGATTGCCGTAAACGCTCTCTTTATCGAAACGGTAGCAATTCCCTGAACTGATGTTTTGCTGAGATTGCCCTATGGGCCACTCGGTAAAACCGGAATCTCGTATGAAAAGCCCTTACGACACTACTCTGGGCTGCGCGCGTTGCCCGCTCGCGCTTGGGCATTTGAACTAGAGTGCTGGGAGGACGGCGCCCTCATCATTGCGCGTTTCCTTCGGCGCGATATTCCGATATCGCTGCTTGAGCTTTTGGGCCAAATGGGATGAGCGATGCCAGGGCGGGGCGATCGAGGGCGATCCATTCAACAATCCCAATAATGGCGACGTTCTCTGCATACTCGTCATTGAGGTTTAGAAGTCGCTCGACGTAGGCTCCAACCCGCTTGAGAATCTGCTGGTCCTCATCCTTGGATGCTTGATCGATAAAGGGGTGGAGGACATCCTCATGAGTAAGGAAGCAACCGGTGTCCATGCCGTCCCCGTCTTCCTCCATGTAAAGGGTGAGTTCCTCCTTGAGTTCGGGGAAGGCATCCATCAGGATGGCGTTCAGTTCGTGCTCGGTCATTGAATCGCCTCGTATCAGGGAGATCAAATAATCGCGTAGGTCGTCTTCATCAGAGGGCGATCGCCATAGGAGGAGTCGGGGCTTCAGCGCGCTCGTCCTCGTCGATGTACTCCGCCAGGTCTTCGGAGATGAAGCGGTAGAACAGGAAGCACAGGATATATGCCTTGAAATCCCAACCGTCCACGGCGCCGCGGACCTCGTCGGCGATCTTCCAGATGGCTTTGTGGAGCTCGGTGCGCTGAGTCTCGCGGTTCGACGGGGCTGCCAAGGTCAAGCACCTCTTTCTTGCCGGCGGCACGCGCGGCGCAGGAATGGGCGTACAGATGGAATCAGTGTAACCCCTCGCGCGGACATCGCGCGGTATTGGTGTTGCCGTGCGGCTGATCGCGCGGCTCCGGTCGCCTTGAAGGAAGGCCAGTCTCGTTAGACGGTGTCTGACGAATCCGGCCTTGTTCGCGGGCGTTCCTACAGATTGTCTATTGCTTCGTGGAATTCTTCGATAACGTAATCATCGAAGCAATCGTGCTTGGGGAGCACGTCTTCCCCCTGGCTCCAGGAAACGATTTTTCCAGTGACGGAGTCGATACAAACCAACCATTCGTCTTGATTCTCGACCACCACAAGGTTTTTGGGCAAACCATACTTGCGATAAAGCAGGGTCTCCTCAACGAAAATCAGGCTGCCA
>NZ_JADNJJ010000169.1:0-7343 GCF_015554865.1 Collinsella sp. D33t1_170424_A12
GCGCGCGGACCGTCTTGGCCTCCTCGGTGCCCGAGAAGACCGAGCCGCCGCTGATCACGCAATCGAGCCCCTCGGCGCGCATCGCGTCGGCGTAGACGCCGGCCCGCGGCATGCCGCCCAGCAGCAGCACCATGCCGCCCACGGGCTGGCCCGCATCGGCGAGCGCGCGGAAGCGGCGCGCGATGGCCGCGGCCTTGGCCGCCGTGCGCTCCTCGGTGGTACCGCCTGCGACGAGCAGGGCCTGGCGGCGCGAGGCGCCCGCGGCGCGCAGGCCGTCGTCGCGGCCATCGTGCGGCAACAGGTTGAGGAAGCTCGGCATGATGCCGCCCTGCTCGTCGTCGAACACGCGCGCCACGTATTCCAGAATCTCCGCATGGCTGCGGAAGTTCTTGACCAGCTTCACCACGGAGCCCTGGGCGGACACGGCAGCGCCCGCTCGCTCCCCTGCCGACGCGGCCCCCTGCTCGATGCGGCGCTGGGCGCGGCGGAAGACCTCCACCTCCGCGCCGCGGAACCGGTAGATCGATTGCTGGGCGTCGCCCACCGTGCACAGCGCGCGACCGCCCTCGCCCGTAAGGAAGTTGATGAGGTCCACCTGCTGCTGGTCGGTATCCTGGAACTCGTCGATCATCACCATGGCGAACTTGCCCGCATAGACCTCGCGAATGAACGCGTGGTCGCGCAGTGCCTCGTACGTACGGCGCAGCAGGTCGTTGTTATCCAGCGCCGAGCGCTCCTCCTTGAGCGCGGCGTATTCCGCCGCCACCGCGCGCGCCAGGCCCATCAGCTCATCGAGGGCGTCGGCGCCGGTAGCGATATAGGCGTTGATGAACGCGTCGGCCGCCTCGGCCTTGAGCAGCGCCACCTGCTCCTTGGGAAACGCCTTGCTCGCGCGGGGCATCCCGCATGCCAGCATGCAGGCCGCGAGGTCGTCGCGTGTGCGCGGACCCGTCAGGTACGCCTCGATGGCCGCGATGGCCGCCTGGGCCGTCTCGGCGGCCTTGGCACTCGCCTCCAGGCACGGGCGATACGCATCGAGCAGGCCCGAAAAGTCAACGGAGCCGCGCGCGAACTTGATGTCGTCGAAGCCGTTTCGCGCCGCGCTCGCGCGCTCGAGCAGCGTGCGCACCAGCTGGCGCGCGCTCGTGCCCGCCTCGCGGCCGCCCGGGCCCACCTCGCCCGTGAGCGGGAACCACGTCTGCAGCGCATGCAGTCCGCCGCGCTCGCGCGCGATCACGCGGTCGACGGCGAGGTCCATAAGCGGGCCGGACACCGACTCGTCGAGCACCGTGAATTCGGGGTCGATACCCAGCTCGAGCGCGTGGGCGCGCAGGATGCGGGCGCACATGCCGTGGATGGTCGAGATCCACGCATCATCGACCTGCAGGGCGATCTCGTCCATACCCTCCTCGACCAGCGCGCTGCGCACGCGCTCGCGAATCTCCGCTGCGGCATCCTTGGTGAAGGTAATGGCCAGCACCTGGTCCAAGCTGGTGATGAACGGACCGGACTCAGGCGAGAGGGCCCACAGGATGCGGCGCGTAAGGGTGAAGGTCTTGCCCGAGCCCGCACCCGCCGACACGAACAGCGGCCGGTCGAGCGTGGTCACGATATCGCGCTGCTGGGGCATCAGTGTTGAAAGGTCCATGAGCTATGCGTTCCTCCGCTCGAATCCGAGGTCGTGGTTGAAGCTGCAGCGCGCAGCGGGCATGGGCGCGGCCGTGACGACGCCGGCCTCGAGCTCGTCGAGGCGGCGCGAGATGGTCTCCTCCACGCGGTCGAGCAGGGCCTCGAACCCCATGGTGCCGCCGTGCTCGACATCGGGGAAGCCGGCGGCGAGGCCGGGCACGCGGCCGTCTCCCGGCTCCTGTTCGGCGAACTCTTCGGACACGGCGCCTCGCATCGCGGGCTTGGAGCCCTTGGTGGCGAAGTAGATGCCGCCGCGCGCATCGAGCGCCAGCTCGGAGCGGCGCAGGGCCTGGGCGTAGATGAGCGTCTGCGTGTGCTCGGGCAGCCAGTCGGGGTCGTCTGCTGGCACCGTCCCGTCCTTCTTCGCAACCGTGGGATCGGCCAGCTTGAACGCGTTCACGTCGGAGCGATGCTTGTAGTCGATCACCATCGCGCGGTTCTCGGCATCCACGTCCACGCGGTCGATGCGGCCGCCGAGCGGACGCCCGGCATACTCGACGCCCAACTCGTTGAACGAGTATTCCAGGTACACGGGCGCGAACGGCGCCAAGGCGCCCGCTTCGTAGCGCAGCACGCCCTCGAGCTGCGGCAAGATCTCGTCGACCTGCACGCGCTGCAGGGCGCCGTGGGGTACGAGGGCGCCCGAGCTCGACGTCTTGTTGCGCTCGTGCTCGGCGCGGACCTCGTCGAAGACTTCGCGCAGCGCCTCGATGCACGCGTCGAGGTTGCGCTCGGTCACGCGCGGGACGCCGTCTTCGATCAGGCGCTCGTGCAGGCGATAGAGCACGTCGTGCACGAAGTTGCCCTTCTCCATGTTACCGAAACCGGCATCGAGCGAGGCGGGGCGCACGCGCGAGGACATGAACCAGCACAGCGGGCAGCTCGCATAGCTCTCGATCTGCGACGCCGAGAGCTGGCGAGGCACCAGGCGCTCCGGGTCCTTCGGGTCGCGCCGATAGAGCACCAGATAGGGCACGGCGTCCTCGCCGAGGCTCTGGGGCGGCAGGCAGGAGACGCGCCGGCGCTTCATGTGCGCGGTCGCCGCGGGGTCGAGGTCGCGCACGATGTCGCCCTCGCCCACCATGCGCACGCGGGGCGCGACGCCGGCGGCGCGCTGGCGAGCGAGCAGCTCGGTCCAGATGGCGGCGGGATAGCGGTCCTTGGCCTGGCGGTCATGCGTCACGCGCGCGAGCACCACCTCGCCGCGCGCCGCCGCCATGGCGCGTGCCATGAGGTCGCGCATGCGCGCCGCGGGCTCGAGCTCCACCGGCGCGAACGAGAACGCCGATGCGAGCTCGGCAAGCGGTCCCTCCTTGTGCGCCAACGGGAAGCTGTCGATATCTACATCGGCCACGAACAACGCGTCGATGGAGCCCGCATCCAGCAGGGCGGCGTCGGCGAGCGTCATGAAGCGCACGACGGGCTGCGCGGAGGTATCGGCGCCGTCGGGGCCGGTATGGGCGAAATCCGCCGATTCGCTGCGCGCCGCCGCCGTGACCGACAGCATGTCGAGCACCGAGACGGCCGCCGCCTGCGGCACGTCCAGCGCACGCGCCTGGTCGAGCACGAGCTCGATGGCCCGCGCCGCCATGGTGACCTCGATGTTGGCGCGCACCGTACCGCCCGTCCAGCCAAAGGCCGAACCCGGCAGCGCCGAGGCCACCGTGCACAGCGCCTTGAGCGCAGAGACCGAGCGATCCTGCATGAGATAGCTCACCACGCTGGAGCACACGGCGGGCACCTGCGCGTACGGGTTGGCGGGGTCGAGCTTCTTGCGCGACGCCTCGGCCTGCGTCTGGACGCCCTGCAGCGCGCGCAGGACGCCCTCGGGGCCCAGCGCGCGATTGGAGCGCAGCTTCTTGTCGAACCGGCGCGCCGCGAAGGCATCTACACCCGACAGCGGGGAATACAGCCAGTCGGTCAGCTCGGGCGCGGGCCACCAAAGGTCGGCGCGCTCCAGGCTCTCGCCCGCCTCCTGCATACGGCCCGCGAGGTCGAGCAGCGCGGTGAACTGGCACCCCACCTGCGTATCGCCGAACCGACAGGACACGGGGGCCTCGCAGGCGATGCCGCGGGCGGCCAGGCGCTCCGAGACCGCTTCGAACGCATCGGCCGGACGGGCCGCCGCGACCACGACGTCGCGGCCCTCGCCCACCAGCTCCGCGATGGCGTCCGCGTAGGCCGCGGCCCGCACATGCGGACCGGCGGCCTCGACAAACGTGGGCGCGGGCGCGGCATCGGGCGCGGACTCCTCGCCCAGCGCGACAACCTCCTGCGCACCGAGGGAACGTGCCAGCGAAACCTGCTGCGTGTTCAACAGGAACGCCGCATCACCGGCGTGCGAGATGCTGCGAACGAGCTGCATGATATGGGCGGGAAGTACCGTGACGTCGCGGACGGCGACGAAGCGCGCGCAGGCGGGGCGCCCGTCCCCGACGATGCGCGCGAGCAGGCACGCCGCCTCGGACGCCTCGACCAAGCCGCGCTCGGCTAGCGCGGCGGCATAGCGCTCGACCAGGCCGAACACCACGCGCTCGGCATCGCTCGAGGCGACGGGGGCCTCCTTCTCGAGCGCCGGCCCGGGCACGATGGCCGGCAACAGCGCCGCGGCGATATCCGCGAGCAGGCGCACGGTACCCGGATTGCTGCGCAGCGGCGCGAGCTCTTCCGGCTTGGAGGCGGCGACGATACTCGCCATGAGCATGCGCCGCTCGATAGGCGTCGCGATTCTGCGGCCGTCGCCGAGCAGCTCCCAGAGCCCCGCGACCAACGTCGCCGGCGTCGCCACGTCGATGCCCATGCCGGCGCCCGCGCGAGCCAGAGTGGCGCGGCACCGCTCGCGCTCGGCAAAGGAGGCAACGAGCAGCGTTGCCCTGCCGTAGGTTTTTGCGGCATCGATGAGCAGCGAAACCTCCGCCGCCGACAGCGATGACCCCGATGTTGTCTCGTATACCGTAAGCGCCATGCTCTCCGTCCTCGATCGAAGTTGACTCCCTTTATCCTACACGCCCGTGAGGACAGATTGCGAAGGCTCGGAGAAATCGCGTTTCATGCGGATCCGTTTGCAAAAGCGGACGGGCCCGGCGCGCGCAGAGCGCAGCCGGGCCCGTCCCGCAGCATCACATGGCGAATAGTCAGCCCTGCAATCTTTGAGCCGCATGCCGCTAGTACTTATTACCGCCATTCGACCTCAGCGTCAGAACGAGCATCCCGATCGACCCAACGAGGCACGCGATCGATCCCAAGGATCGAATCGCCTGAACGCTCCCGGGGCCGTACTTCTCCAAGATGCCACATGCGTCAATGATGAAACCCGCCCCCAGGCCGGCGCCCATGAGCGCGAGGCAAAGAATGAACTTCACCATATTCGATCGATGCCTCATGGTAGTCATGGCGTCTGAAACTCCACTTCGGAAACCTGGGTATGGACTTTGCTCGTATAGCCTCAGTCCCTACAGACAGTGATTGCATACCGCATCATGTTCAACCTATCTTTGCTCTAGGTATAAATGAAACCCCGCTGCCTGCGAAGGGGCAGCAATCACCCAGTCCCTAAATGGTTATATATTCTGGATAGACGGTTTTGAAATATACGGTATTGATGTATACCAATTAACTAGCTGTACGCATGAAAAGCAGAGGACGGGCCCGGCGCGCGGAGCGCAGCCGGGCCCGTCCTCGTTAGCGGAATGTAATTGATGCCGATGCAGGGCACCGGCCCGCGGTCCTACTGGTCGCCGAACTTCACCAGCACGCGGCGGTATCCGCCGTACTCGCCGTTGAGCGACTTGGATACGCGGCTCACCGTGGTGGACGATGCGCCCGTGCGCGCCTGGACCTCGACATAGGGCTCGCCCTCATCAAGATAGCGGGCAACCTGGAGACGCTGGGCGAAGTCGCAGATCTCGCGCGGGGTGCACAGGTCGGTGAGGAACGCCCGCACGTCGTCGGCGTTCTCGAGCAGGAGAAACGACTGCACCAGCTGGTCTACATCGGGACGCTCGAACATCTTCTCAATGTTCATGAACCCACCTTTCAATCACAAGGGCCCGCCCGGGACGCAGCTGCTGATTCACAGGCGAAGCCGTACTATTCACAAGCAGGCAATTATGCCAGTACCGTACATCCTACACCACTCAAATAAAGCAATGCACGTAATCGCCACCGATTGCTTACATTTCATGCTGAAATCAGCTGTTCCATGTTCATGGTCAACTGCACGCGATTATGCACGGGCACCCCTACCAACGCGGCAGCGTCGGAATCAGCGACAGGCGCTCTTCAAGTCCCGAGGTCCACAGCACCTCGTCGCGCTCGTCGATCATCACGGCCTCCACCCCGTCGATGCCCTCGATAAAATCGATGGCCGGGCGGGCGCCCATCATGAGCGCGGTGGTGGAGTAGCCGTCGCAATCGATCGAGCGCGCCGCCAGAATCGTCGCGCTCACGGCATCGGTCTGCGCGGGCGTGCCCGTCCGAGGGTCGAGAATATGGTGATAGGTGACGCCGCCTTTCGAAAAGCGGCGCTCGTGCACGCCGCTCGTGACGACGGAGCCATCGGCCACATCGACGATCGCGCGGTGATGGCCCGGGTCGCGCGGGTTCACGATGCCGATGCGCCAGGGCGTGCCCGCCGCCACGGGGGGACGAGCGTCGGCCGCCGCCGGGCGCCCGCCGCGCACCAGCACGTTGCCGCCCAGATTGATAACGAAGCGCGAGACCCCGCACGCCGCGAAGCGCTCGGCCAGGTCGTCGGCGATATAGCCCTTGGCAACGCCTCCCAGGTCGAGCACGGTGCGCGGATCCGTGATGGCGAGCTCGGGGTGCCCGGGCGTTCCGCCAAGAACAACGCGCTCGTACCCTACGTGCGGAAGCGCCCGCGCCAACGCGAGCTTGCTCGGCACCACGCCGGTATGAAAATCCCACAGCGACGTGACCGTGCCCATGGTGATATCGAAACGCCCGCCGCTCGCCCGGCAGTACCCAAGCGCCGCCCGCGTGAGCTCGGCCGTCTCAGGTGCCACGGCCACGGGCGCGGGCGCGGCGGCATGGGCGCGAGAGATATCGGAGTCATCGCGCGTACGCGAGAACACGTGCTCGAAAAACAGGCAGCGATCGCGGCAGGCCTCAAGGGCCGCATCCAGGCGGGCGGCCGCCCCGTCGTCGTCGCGCGCCTCCCCGTCGCCTGCATAGGCATGCAGGTGCACGTTGGTGTTGAAGATGAAGAAGGCTATGGCGCGCGATCCGTCGACGGCGTCGAACGGACGGGCCGAGGTCGGCTCGCCATATACATATTGCTGCGACATATGAACTCCGCCTAACAGCATATCGCTCGCGTGAGTCGTGGAGAGACCGCGATACGGATTCTTGTGACTTCAGGGCATGGTACCCTGTGCAGGATATACACGCTGCAACCAATCATAGCGCCTGCAAGGCATGCAAGGAGGTACGTCATGCGCTTCATTCTCAACTGGCTGCTCACGTCCATCGCCATCGCGATCGCCACCGCCCTCGTTCCCGGCATCGAGCCCTTCGGCGCCGCCGACGCCTGGATGAGCTTCGCGTTCGTAGGCCTCTTCCTGGGATTCGTGAACTCGCTCATCAAGCCGCTGCTCACGTTTATCTCATTCCCCCTCACCATCCTCACGCTGGGC